>JAKEHA010000109.1 GCA_022615275.1 Candidatus Latescibacterota bacterium | reverse complement strand
TCGCGAAACGTCAGAAACTCGAGCGGCGTCATCGTCTCCAGGATGTCGATCTTCGCCACCAGCATCTTCAAGACGGTGAGTACGCGCTTCATGGTGTGAAACGCGCGCGGGAGATCGTTCTTGGCGAGGAGCACCTGGAAGTAGCCCAGCTCGTGGAGTATCTCCTTGAACCAAAGCTCATACGACTGATGGATGATGATGAAGAGGGTTTCGTCGTGCTCGTCACCGGTCGGCCTCTGGAGCGACAGGAGCTCGTCGATCTTCAAGTATTCCCAGTAGGTCGGCATTACGCGTCCGGCTCCGTCATCCGGCGATAATCCAGCAAGCGATTGAGCTCGTCTTCCGGGAGCACCTTCATCTCGCGCGCCACGTCGCGCACCGTGCGGCCGGTCGCGAAGGCCTGCTTCGAGAGCGCGGCCGCCTTGTCGTAGCCGATCTTGGGCGCCAGTGCCGTGCACGTGGAGAGATTCAACTCCAGCAACTCGCGGGCCCGCGAGTCGTTGGCGGTAATACCGGCGATGCACTTGTTGGCGAACACGCGGCTGACGTTGGAAAGCAGGCGAATCTGCTCCAACAGGTCGTAAGCAATCAACGGCATCATGACGTTGAGCTCGAGCAGACTTCCCAGTCCTGCGTGCGTGATGGCCGCGTCGTAGCCGATCACCTGCGCGCACACCATCGTCACCGATTCGCAGATTACCGGGTTGACCTTGCCGGGCATGATCGAGCTCCCGGGCTGGATCGCGGGCAGCGAGATCTCCGCGATGCCGGTCCGGGGTCCCGACGCCAACAACCGGATGTCGTTCGCGATCTTCGACAAACTCACCGCGATTGTCTTCATCTGACCGGAGGCCTCGACGCACGCGTCCTTCGCACCCTGCGCCTCGAAGTGATCCATGGCCTCATAGAACGCGAGGCCGGTGTCTTCGCCGATGAACTTGATCGCCGCCTGCGGGAATTCGACGCGGCGGTTGATTCCGGTTCCTACCGCGGTGCCGCCGAGCGCCAATTCGAGCAGCGTGTCGCGCGCGCGCGCCGCGCGCTCCACCGCGTTCGCCACCTGGCGCTCGAAGCCGCCGAACTCCTGGCCGAGTCGCACCGGGGTTGCATCCATCAGGTGCGTGCGTCCCGACTTCACGACGTCGTCGAACTGTTCGGCTTTCGCCTCCAGCGTGAGCCCGAGGTGCTCGAGCGCCGGAATCAACTCGGCGGTGATCGCGGTCGCGGCCGCTACGTGGATCGCGGTCGGGATCACGTCGTTGGACGACTGGCTCATGTTGACGTGGTCGTTGGGGTGGATCGACTTGTGCCCACGCTCCTTGCCCAAAATCTCGGCGGCGCGGTTGGCGATCACCTCGTTGACGTTCATGTTGGTCGAGGTACCGCTGCCGGTCTGATAGATGTCGAGTGGGAACTCGGCGTCGAGCTTCCCTTCGATCACTTCGGTCGCGGCTTCCGCGATGGCTTCGCCCACTTTGGAGTCGAGGTGGCCCAGCTCCACGTTGGCGCGCGCGCAGCTCCGCTTGATGATGCCGAGCGCTCTAATGAAGTGGCGTGGAAACGTAATGCCGCTCACCGGGAAATTCTCCACGGCGCGCGCGGTCTGGGCGCCGTAGTAGGCGTTCTCGGGGACGCGCATCTCTCCCAACGAGTCTTTCTCAATTCGATATTTGGACATGGATGCTCCTCTGCTAGACTGGGGCCGTTTCGGCGGCCGACGCCCCATTGTAGACGACCCAGGGTAGGAATTCCATTGCCGCGCGCGCTCGGACGACTATGTCACCACGTTACATCACAATCGCCGCCACCTTGCTAGCGGTCGCCATGGGCTCGTTTGCGTCACTCGCCCACGCCCGCCAGAAGACCGACCTCGTCTACCTTGCCAACGGCGACCGCATGACAGGCGAGATCAAGAAGCTCGATCGCGGAATTCTCGAGTTGAAGACGAACGACATCGGGACGGTCAACATCGAATGGGAGGACGTGGACTCGCTCAACAGCGTGTACCACTTTCGCGTCGAAGACAACTCGGGCATTAAACACTTCGGTGCCATCTTTTTGACGCGCGCCGGCCAGCTGCAAGTGATCCGGGGCGGCCAAGTCGAGCAGGCGCCGCAAATCAACGTCGTCACTATTACGCCGCTGGAGGCGTCCTTCTGGCAGCAACTCGACGGTTCCATCAACGTCGGATACAACTACACGCAATCCAACAATCTGGGCCAGCTCACGGCCGACGTCTACGTGGTGCGAAAGACGGAGATTCGTTTATGGGCGCTGGACTTCGGCTCGATCACGACGTCGCAAGAGGACGAAGAAACGAACCGGCGCGAGGACCTGACCTTCAGCTACAACCGGCTCTTCGAGGGACCGCTGTTCGCTCTCGCGAGCGCGGCGGCGCAGCGCAACGACGAACTGGGACTCGATCTGCGCGTGCTGTTCAGCTCGGGCATCGGTGCCAACCTCGTCCAATCCAATCACAATGACCTCCTGGCCGCGCTGGGATTGAGCGTCAACCGGGAGTGGTCGGACGCCGTTGCCGACAACGATTACAACCTCGAGGCATTCCTCGGCGTCCAGCACTCGGTCTTTCGTTACGACTATCCCAAGACCGACGTCACCACCGAGGCCGTTGTCTACCCCGGGCTCACCACGTGGGGTCGCGTGCGAGCCGAGATCGACATCAGCGCCAGCCGCGAAGTCGTCAAGGACTTCACCATCGTGCTCTCGTTCTACGATTCCTACGACAGCGATCCCTCCGACCCCACCGCGGCCAAGAACGACTACGGCCTCGTCACGAGCCTCGGCTGGACGTTCTAGCGCCCACTCGCTATCGCGACTTCAAGAGGTCGCGAATCTCCGTGAGCAGCACCTGGTCCGTGGTGGGCGCTGCCGGCGCCGCAGGCGCTTCCGCTGCCTTCCGCTTGAGTCGGTTGAGCATCTTGACCACCATGAAGATGGCCCACGCGACGATCAGGAAGTCGAACGCGACCTGCAGGAAGTTGCCGTAGTTGATCGTGACGGGGTCTCTGCCTTCGATCGGCGAGCCGACGGTCAGTTTCAAATCGGTGAAATTGACCCCGCCGATCACTTGCCCCAGCGGCGGCATGATGATGTCGTTGACCAGCGACGTCACGAGCTTCCCGAACGCAGCGCCGACGATGATGCCGACGGCCATGTCGATCATGTTGCCCTTGACGGCGAAGTCGCGGAACTCCTGGATCATTTTCATGATTCCTCCTCGTGTGTGGGGTTCGGACTGGGTGTTAGGTTACGGACGCGCGCGGGATCGAGTATCCCCTGAACGGGCGGCACGAACAACAGGACGATCGAGGACGCGTCGGCGAAAGCGGCGATGGCGAACGCCAGCATCAGCCTTTTCTTCGAG
>JAKEHA010000108.1 GCA_022615275.1 Candidatus Latescibacterota bacterium | reverse complement strand
CACTTCAAACGAGGATTCTCCTATCGATGCTCTCCTCTCGACCACGGTTCAAGACGTCGTTGGGTTACGCATCCTGGCTCGCAGGCAGAGCGCGCAGGATGCTTGGCAAGCAAGTGCCGGCGCGGCCACTAAAGGGAGATGAGATTGCCTTCATGTCGCGCAAGCGACGCAAGAGCACGCAGTAAGACGGCGAGTAAGCGCACGCGGGCGCGCCGCGCGTGCGTGAGAAAGTCACAGGTGGGTGGTCTAGCGCACGCGCACGAGCACCAACGTCTGATCGTCGGCTTGCGGACCGTGCGCGTTCACGGCGTCCATGACGGCGGCGTGAATCTCGGGGAGCGGGCGCGTGTGCACAGAGGCCGCGATGTCGCGGATGCGCTCCCAGCCCAGTTCCTCGCCCTTCGCATTCTCCACTTCCGTAAGCCCGTCGGTGATGAGGACGAAGAGGTCGTCGGGCTCGCCGCGGATCTCGCGCGACCAGAACGACGCGTCTTCCAGGATTCCGAGTGGCACGTGCTCATTGGGGAGCACGTCGACCTCGCCGCCGGCGCCGCGTACGCGCAGGAGCGGAAGGTGGCCGGCGACCGCGATCTCCACCGATCCGTCGCGGTGGAAGCGAAGCGCGGAGATGGTTGCGAACATGCCGTCGCCCTTGAGCTGGAACATGACGCGATTCAAGTCGCGGACCAGCGTGTCGAGCTTGGCGCCGTCCATGAGCTTCACGCGCGCGGCGCTTTTCATCATGGCCATCATCGTGCCGGCCGCGACCCCGTGCCCGGAGACGTCGGCCACGGTGACGACCACGCCGTGCTCGCCTTCGAACACGTCGAGCAGATCGCCGCCCACCTCGCTGCTCGCGATCGAGCGCCCGAAGATCTCCAAGCGGCCGTGGATCGCGTGCACCGGCGGTACCAGTACTTCGTGGATTTCGCGGGCCAGGTTCACTTCGGTGCGAAGGCGCAGCTGTTCGGTGCCCTCGGTGTCGATGAAGCGAACGAAGAAAATGTAGCCCAGCGCGATCAGCACCATGCACGCGAAGGCCTCGACGGCTGCGCGCGTTTGCCACGCCTCCGTGCCGGCCACGGAGGAGTCGGGAAAGCGAAACGAGGTCCACGTTCCCAGCACGACGCTGGTAAGCGTCGTGACCACGATCATGGTGATGAACTTCTTGCTCCACATGAACGTGTAGGCCCACGAAAGCGAGATGGAACCGGCGACGATACAATGGAGTGCCACGAAATACCACGGCGGCGCGCCGGGAGCCCAGAAGTCCTGAAAGATACCGATGGTCGCGAAGGTGCACCCGATGCCGAGCGAGAGCATCACGCGCGCCTTGAACGAGAGGCCTTTCCAGAAGTCGAGCTTTTGGTTGGGTGCGGGCATGGCGTTCGGCTATGATACGCGGCGAATCGCGGGAACGCTACTCATGATCTCCGTGACACCCACCATCGCCATCGACGAGTCCGAGATCGAGGTCTCCTTCGTGCGCTCGTCGGGTCCCGGCGGGCAGAACGTCAACAAGGTGGCGACCGCGGTGCAGCTTCGTTTCGATGTCGCGCGCTCGCGCTCGCTTCCCGACGACGTGCGCGCGCGCCTGATGGCACGCTTGAGGAGCAAACTCACCAAAGACGGCGTCCTCGTTCTCGCCGCGCGCCGCTTTCGGACCCAGGAGCGCAATCGCGCCGACGCCATCGAGCGCCTGGTCGAGTCGATCCGCGCCGCCGCCACGCCCCCCAAACGCCGGCGCAAGACCAAGCCCACGCGCGCCTCCAAGCAGCAGCGCGTCGAACAGAAGCGCCGGCGCTCGTCTACCAAACGGTTACGGGGCCGTCCGGCAGAAGACTAGGCCGGCGCGATCGTCCCTCTCCGCGCAGGACAGGACCCGCCGGGCAGCGTTAACTGAAATGTGCTACCATTCGACCGTCGTCGTCGAACGGCGGACCATGCTGCGAACGTTCAAGCGAGACTTGAGCTCCCTGGAGCCGCTGTTCGAGTTCGCGGGCGACTTCGCCCGGACGCACCGGCTGGACGACACCATCGTCTTCGCGATGAACCTCGCGATCGAGGAGCTCTTCACCAACATGGTCAAATACGGCGGGGGAGACGATAGGGTCTCCGTCGGCCTGGACGTGCGCGACGGCGACCTCGTGATCGAACTCGTGCATGCGGGAGCGATCGCCTTCGATCCCGTCGCGACGGCGACCGTCGACGTCACGCGACCGCTGGACGAGCGACGGCCGGGCGGCATGGGCCTCCACCTCGTCAAGTGCGTGATGGACGATTTTCGCTACGAGCACCGGAACGGCGACGCGCGCATCATCGTCACCAAGCATCTCGGCCCGCGGAACGAAGGAGCGTGAATGTTCGACATTCGCAAAGGAAGCAACGGCGAGATTCTCCTCTCGGGTCGTTTCGACGCGGCTCATGTGGAGCGCGTGCGCGACGAGCTCAAATTCGTGAGCCGGTCGTGCACGGTTGACTTCAAGGAGCTCGACTATATCTCCAGCGCGGGAATGGGGGTGTTGCTGGGGACGCAGAAGCGCCTGGCCGATTCGGGACACTCGCTCAAGCTCATCAACTTGAACCGCCACATTCGCGAAATCTTCCGCATCGCCGGCTTCGACAACGTCTTCTCCATCGAATGAACCAAGATCGCACCAACTTTTCGCCCGGGCCGGGTG
>JAKEHA010000107.1 GCA_022615275.1 Candidatus Latescibacterota bacterium | reverse complement strand
CGGAGGCGCAGCTTGCGGCCGTCGATTGCCGCTGGCTCCTTGGACAGATCGATCGCGGAAAGAACCGTATCGGTTACTCCCTTGGCTAAATTCGCGGCCGGTTTCGTCGCGTCCGCGCGCTCGCGGAAATCCTGGGCGAGAATGCTGAGATGTTCTGCGACCAGATGCGGCGCGACGGGAGCCGGCTGGTGCGCGCCGAAGCCATCCGGAGCTACGGGACCGCGGGACTGGTCAAGCGGGTGTCGCAGCTCGACGAGATCCTGCGCACCGACAAGGATCCCATGATGCGCGCGGCCGCGGTCGAAGCGCTCGCCAAGCTCAAGGACGAGAAAGTTCCGCCCATGATCGTACCGATGCTGCGCGACGCCGACTTCACGGTCGCTACGGCTGCCGTCGTGGCCATCGGCGATAAGCAGTACAAGGCCGGGATCCCCGCCCTCGTCGACGCCTACCGCGCGCGGCCGGAGCGCGAGTTCGTCGACGTGCAGATCGAAGTGGTCAGGGTGCTGGGAGATCTCGGAGCGCTGGAGGCGGAGACCCTGCTCGTCCATGCCACCACGCACGATGACGTGCGCGTGCGCACGACGGCGGTCGCATCTCTCGAGAAGCTCGGCCTCACGGCGCCCACGCTCCCCGCGGAGCGGACGTTCCACGAGCAGTCGTTCGACCCCGCGCGCAAGAAACAGCTCGCGCCACCCTCGGGCACGCGCCACGCCGTCATTGCGACGCGCCACGGCGCCATCGAGGTCGAGCTGTTCGGCGACGACGCCATTCAAACCGTGGCGAACTTCGTCCACCTCGCGAAGAGCGGATTCTACAAGAAGCTCACGACGCACCGCGTGGTGCCCAACTTCGTCGTGCAAGGCGGCGACCCGCGCGGCGACGGCTCCGGCGACGCCGGCTACACGGTTCCTGCCGAAGTCTCGCGGCACCAGTTCGGCGAGGGCTACCTGGGAATCGCGGACGCCGGCAAGGACACCGGCAGCTGCCAGTGGTTCATCACACTCTCGCCGCAGCGCCACCTAGACGGGCGCTACACGATCTTCGGACGGGTGACGAAGGGGATGGATGTGGTGTGGAAGATCGACCAGGGCGACGCGTTCGACGTGAAGATCCTGGACTGACGGCGTTCTGGAACGGTCCCCCGCTATCCCCGCCGCAAATCCTCGAGCGCTTGCACGTGCGCCTTGAACGCGATCTCTTTCGGAGTTCGATGGAGAGGAAAGAAGCGCGCGTCGAGCGCGTCGTCGCCCGCGCGCAACTCGCCCCCGATCCGCCGGCATCGATACAAGAGGAGCACCGCGCGTACGCGCGGGTCGTCCATCGCCATGTAGGCGCCGAAAAGCCCGTCCAACTCGACGTCGAGATTCGTTTCTTCCTTGGTCTCGCGGATGGCGCACTCCGTGACGTGCTCGTCGTACTCGACGAACCCGGCCGGCAGCGTCCACATACCGACGCGCGGCTCGAACTTGCGCTGCACCATGAGCACCTGGCCCGACTCGACCAGCACCACGCCCGCGGCGGGCGCGGGGTTGCGGTAGGCGACGAAACCGCAACGGTCGCACACCGCGCGCATGCGGCCGTCGACCATTCGCGGCGTCAATTGACCGCCGCAGCGTGCGCAATAAAGGGGCTCCTGGCTCATCCTTGCGACGCGCGCAGTTTCTGACGCGCGAGCCACGCCGCTTCGATCTCGCTCAAGGGAATTCCGTACACCTTCTCGGTCGCTTGCGCGACGCCGTCGTACGCGGTCATGCCGTTGGCTTCCTTGTACAACTCCATGAGCTTGTCGACGCCGAAACGGTCGACCAGGAATCCCACGTAGGAGGCGGCGGCCGGCATGGAGATCTGGGGCTCGACCGACATGAACAGGTTGTACTCGAACAGACTCCTCAAGGGCGGCACGAGATTCGCGCGCACCAGTTTCTTCATCGACTCTTCCACGGGAGCGCCGTCGACGTCGTCGTGCAGCCAGAACACCGTGCCTTCGGCCAGCGCGCGCGGCGCCCGCCCGATGGGGTCGGTCATGAAATGCACGATTTCGTGGTTATCGTTCGCGTTGATGGAGTGGAACTCGACGTCGTCCCAGCTCACATATTGGTAGCCCTTGAGGCTCAGCATGCTGCGAATCGTGGTCGTGTCGGGGTAGAAGTAGTACCGGACCACGACCGTGCTCTCGAGGCCGAGCTTCTTCGCGATCGAGTCCCAAATGGCCTGCTGCGTTTCCTGGGAGCCTTCCGGCATCGGGTGTCCGGGCAGCCAGTGGAACACGAAATTCTTGGTGGTCGCGGTCTGCCAATCGATGGGCGCGGGCACTTCGAGCGAGAGGTTGTCGAACCACGCCTGGCCCGCCATGGAGAGCACGCACGACACCTTCACATAGCGAGTCCCCTGCGGCAGCCGGAACTTGACGTCCTCCTCCGCCCACAACTGCGTGTCTACGACGGGCCGCGTGCGCTTATCGGATACGCGCAACTCCTGGAAGCGATTGTGATTCTCGTCGTAGAACGTCAGCAGGAAGTTGCTGTGCGTCAGCTGGTCCGCGTTCTTGAGGTCGACTTCGCTGGCCTGTATCCAGCCGCGCAGTCGCACGTGGGTGGCGTCGCGCACTTCCACTTCCTGCGAGAGCAGGAAGAAGCGTCTGGTGTTCGGGTCCCCGGCGAAGAACCAGGAGCGCTGGCCGTCCTGCACGATCTGATCGTCGCTGCCGTAGCGCATGGGAAACTCGTTCTCGGGTCCGCGGAAGTGCTCGATGCTCCAGCCCCGCGGGATTCCGTCGCGACCGACGTCCTCGAAGGAGCCGTTCGTCAGCAAATTGGTGTCGTAGCCCGATTTTCCCTTGTCGCACGACGCGACCAACGCCGCTGCCACCAGCAGCACAACGCCCGCGCACCACGATCTCGTTGTTCTCGTCATTTCTTGGCCAGCTCCTCCGACCACTGGTCGAGTCGATAGATCAACATATTCTGCTCCGCCCGAACGATTCGATTCTTGGCGTCCACGTACAACGTCGCCTCGCCCAGGCGTTCGCGCTCCGCCTTGTACACCGTGACGCGGGTCTCCTTGCCCAGCACGTCGATGGATTCCTGGCCCGCGACGTACAGCTCCCCCGCGTCGACCACGCCCGACGACGGGTCGAGCCACTGGATGCGATGGCGGCCCGGGCCCGCGGGGTCGATCCAGAACAGGAGTTGGTGCCACGGGTGGACCGTTCCCACTTCCTGGATCGCGGTCCCCGCCGGCACCACCACGCGCCGCGAGCTCTTGACCCCGCGCAGCTCGCTCCCCAGCACCGCCACATTGGCGACCATGTCCACGGTCAGCGTGTGCATGAATTCGTCGTTGGGCTGCTTGACGGTCTTGTCGGCGCGGTACGAGCGCGGAAAATACGATTCCTCTTCGATGACCAATTCGCTCCGGGTGGTCATGGTGACGCCCGGGTTGGCAATCACGTTCTCGCTTTGGAAGCGAATGGTGTTGTTATCGAACACGCGGCGCGTAACCACCTCGTGACCGATCTCCCGATCGTCTTGCAGGATGGCGTACTTGGCGCGCGCGGTGGAAACTACGTTCGCTTCCTTGGTAGCGTGCATGGGCGGCGCGGCAAGCGCCGGCACCGCGACGAGCGTCGCACACACGAGCGAGCACCAAGGGTTCCCGACGCGACTACGACAGCTGTTTCGCCACATACGCCCGAATAGTCTCCAGCAGCTCGTCGACGCGAGCGCCGTCTTCCAGTTTGAGTTGTGCGAAGCCGCCCTTGCCGCCGCCCGAGCCGCCGAGCTCGCGCGCCATCGCGGAGGCGGCACCCGCGAGGTCGAGCGTGACGTCGCGCGCGGTCACGCACACCACGGTGCCGTCGTCGGCGCCGAGCAGCGCCACCGTCCCGGACTCCGTTTGCAACTCGGTCGCGAGCGCGCGCACGAGGGCCGCGTCCGCGTCCCGGTATACCACCACACGATGCGAGCCGGCCGCGACCGCGCGCTGCAACAACGCGGGCTTGTGCGCCTCGGCCAGGCGCTGGGTGAGCTGCTTCGCGCGCTTGCCCGCCGCCTGCGACTCTTCCGCCATGCGCTCCACCTTGTGCAAGACGTCGCCCGCCGACGTCGTGAGCCGGTTGGCCAGCGCCTGCACGATGCCGTGCTTCTCGCGATAATCGTCGAGGGCGCGCGCGCCCACCTTGAAATGAACCCGGCTGAGCTGCTTCACGCGCTCCGCGCGCAGCACCTTCACCAGCCCCAGCTCGCCGGTCGAGCGCACGTGCGTGCCGCAGCACGGAATCGCGTCGAATTCGGCGACCGAGACGATGCGCGCGATGGTGACCCCTTCGGGCACCTTGCGGCGCAGCTCGAGTTGGTCCAGCTCCGCGAGTGGGACCAGATTCACCGCGATGGGGCGGTTCTCGGCGACGATGCGATTGGCGAGGTCCTCCGCGCGGCGCACGGCCGCGTCGTCGAAGCCGGACCCCTCCAGATCGATGGTGCAGGTTTCGTCGCCCATGTGGAACGAAACTGTCGGCAACTTCCCCGTCTCGATGAACGCGCGAGAGAGCACGTGCTGACCGGTGTGCTGCTGCATGTGGTCGAAGCGCCGCGCCCAGTCGATCGAGCCCTGCACCTCGCCGGAGCCGGGAACCTCGCCCGCGACCACGTGCACCACCGTGTCGTCGGCTCCTTCGCGCACGCCGGTGACGCGCGCCTCGCCCAACGTGCCCGCGTCGGCGAGCTGGCCGCCCGATTCGGGATAGAAGAGCGTGCGATCGAGGACGACCTCGCGGGATCCCGCGTCGAGCGTGCGGGACGCGACCACGACGGCCTCGAACGCCGTCCGGTAGGGCTCTTCGAGATACAGCTTCTGCGTCATGAAACGAAGCGCAAACGAGTCGGCGGAGTCGAAAGCGATGGAACGAGGCCGGCTAGGCGACGACCGATCGGCGGATCACGCGGTTCTCGTCGTCGAGCTGGACGATCTTGGGCGCGTGCGTCCTCGCCTCCGCTTCGGTGTAGGTGGCGAAGGAAAAAATGATCACGCGGTCGCCGATGTGGCCCAGGCGCGCCGTCGCACCGTTCAGCTCGATGCGCCCGGAGCGGGCCGGAGCGGGGATCGCGTACGTCTCGAAGCGATCGCCCGTGTTCATGTTGGCGACGAGCACTTTCTCCCACCGCGTGAGCCCGACTTCCTCCATGAGGGCGGCGTCGATGACGATGCTACCCTCGTAGTGCATGTCGATGCCCGTTACGGTGGCCTGATGAATCTTCGATTTCAGCAATAGGAGTTCCATCGGAACCTATCATAACGGCTCGGGCGGCCTGGCACAAGGGAGCGCCGCGGACGCCGCGGAAGCGGCCGAGCGCGCTCACGCCATCGACGCGCGGCGCGCGAGCCAGGCCGCCACACCCAAGAGAGCGAGGGCCGCCCACGCCAGCGGAGCCTCGCCGTGGCGCGCGTAGAAGGTCTGTCCCGAGCGCAGCGCGACCTCGGCCATGAGGATGTCCTCCTTATAGAGGCCGATCGACGACACCACCTCCCCGGTCGGCGACACCACCATCGAAACTCCGCTGTTCGCACTTCGCACCAGCCAGCGCCGAAACTCCACCGCGCGCACGATCGCCATCTGCGCGTGCTGGTAGGGGCCGGGCGTGTCGCCGAACCAGCCGTCGTTGGTGATGTTCACGAACAGCTCGGTGCCTTCGCGCACGCCTTCGCGGCACAAGTCCGGGAACACCGATTCGAAGCAAATGAGCGGCGTGAAGTCGACGCCGTCGCCGGAAAGCGGCGAGCGCTCGGGGCCGGGCTCGAAATTGGCCTGGCCGAACTCGATCTTACGAATCCAGCGGAAACGGGTGGCGAGCGGGAGCGCTTCGCCGAACGGCAGCAGGTGGCGCTTGTCGTATTTCTCCAGCGACCCGTCGGGAAGGAACAGCCCCGAAGAATTGTAGATGTTGAGAGCGCGGTCGGGTCCGTCGAAGCGGTGGTCCAGGAATCCGATGTAGAACGGGACCTCGAGTCCTTGCGCCAGCTCGATCAAGCGCATCTTGTTGACGGGGCTGTTCTCGATGTAGACCGGCGCCGCCGTCTCCGGGAAGATGACGAGTACCGCACCGCTGTCGCGCGCCTGCGCGGCCTGCTTCTCGATCAGCGCGAAGGTGGAGTCCTTGAACTCCGGTTTCCACTTGAGCGCCAGGTCGACGTTGGGCTGCGCGAGTGCCACGCGGATCGTGGGCTCGTTACCCGAGCGCTCGCGCTCGCGCTCGACGCGCGCGGCGCCGTGCAACCACATCGACCCCGCGATCAATCCCGCGAAGAGACCGCACCACGCCTTCGCGCGCGGCCCGCGCGCCGCGACGGAGCCCGCGAGCAGCGCGTTGACCAGCACCACCACGAACGACAATCCGAACACACCCCAGAGGTCGGCGGTCTGCAGCCATGCCGGATGATCCGAGAGCGAGTACCCCACCAGACCCCACGGGAACGCCAGCTCGCCGCGCGAGCGCGCGATCTCGAAGAGCGCCCACGTGGCGGGCACGGCCAGCAGGAACGGGATCAGACGCCAGCGCGTGAGTGCCGCCACCACCAGCAAATGGAACGCCGGATACACCGACAAGTACAGCACCAGCACGATGAGCGCGGGCGTCATCAGCCAGGGAATGGTGACGCCGGCCGTCGGAACCAGCTTCACGATCCACCACAGCATCGACACGAAGCAGGCCGAGCCCATGAGGAAGCCGGCGCGGAACGCGTCCTTGCGCCCGGGCCGGTGACGAAGCACGGCCGCGAACATGGGCGCGAGGGCCAGGAACGACACCGGCCCCAGCGACGTCACCGGAAAGCACAACGTCAGCAATACGCCCGAGAGCAGCGACGGGAGCACGAGGGGGAGCGGGGGCAGGATCCTGCCCGGGAAGAACTTCATCGCCGGGCGGAGCGGAACGACTCGGCGGCGGCGCTCATCCGGCCAGCTCGACTTCCCGGCCCGACGACGCCGATTCGTACATCGCGTCCACGATGCGCATCACGGAGACGGCATCCTTGCCCGAAACCAGCGGCGTGCGCTGCTTGCGCACACACTGGATGAAGTGATCGATCTCGGCTTGATAACTTTCCTTGTAGAAGTTCTTCTGCTTGCCGAGCGCGGGTGTCACGTTGACCAGGACGCCCTGGATCGATTTGTGCAGCTGCAGCGGCGAGAGCACCCCCGCACCCTTGCTGCCGTATACCTGCAGGTAGACCACGTCGCGCGGGTCGCGCAGGTTCCAGTTCACCTCGAGCATGAGGCACGCTCCGCCCGCGAAGCGAACCATCGCGCAGCCCGAGTCCTCGACCGTGTCCTTGCCCTTCTTGCCGAACACGCTGCACGAGACCCCGGTCGTCTTCTTGAGCCCCGAGATCCAGATGGCCAGGTCGACCAGAGGTGTTCCGAGATCGAGGAGCGCGCCACCACCCGCCTTGCCGCGCTCGGTGAACCACGAACGGTCCTTCCAGTCGGTCGCGCGGCGAAGCCACCCCGCCTTGAGCACGTGCACGTCCCCCAGCTCGTTCGCGTTGATGAACTTCTGCATCATCTGCGCGTCTTCGCGGAAGCGGTTGTTCATCGCCACCATGAGGATGCGCCCGTGCTCCTCGGCGGTGTCGACCATCTTCTGCGCTTCAGTGGCGTTGCGCGCCAGCGGCTTCTCGCACATGACGTCGCGCCCGGAGCGCAGGGCCGCGATGGCCATGGGAGCGTGGAGATAATTGGGCGTGCAGATGTCGATGACGTCGACGTCCGCCTTCTTCAACATCTCGGCGAAGTCTTCGTACCAGACTTTGAATCCCGCCTGCTCTTTGATGCGGCGCGCTTTGACGGGGTCTTCGTCGACCACGGCGACCAACTCGACGTCGGGGTTGGCGCGATAGGCGGGAATGTGTGCGACCTGGGCGACGTGCCCGGCGCCCACGATCGCGATACGGGTCTTCTCTGCCATCGCGGGCATGGTAGCGCAGGACGCACTCGGTTGTCACGCCCTGTTCTCCTTTTCGACGTCGACCGCGGCCTCCCGCGCGATCCCGTAGCGTTTGATCTTCTTCAAGAGTCCCTGGCGCGACAACCCCAGCCGTCGCGCCGCGTGCGACTTGTTCCAGTTGGTTTGCGCGAGCGTCTTCTTGAGGAGACTTTCCTCGAGGTGCCCGACCGCGCTCGCGAGCGGGGCTTCGTGCAGCACGGCGACGTCGAGGGTGGCCGCGGCCGCCGTGCACAGGATGCGCTCCGAGAGCATCTCGGGGAGCAATCGCACCGGGGCCCCGTGCAGAGCGGCGATGCGCTCCACTTCGTTCTCGAGCTCGCGCACGTTGCCCGGCCAGGGGTAGCTCGAGAGAACGCGCCCGGTGTCCGTGGGAACGTCGGGGCAATCGAGGCCGCGCCGCTCGAAGAAGTGCGCGACCAGGTCGACCACGTCCTCGCGCCGCTCGCGTAACGACGGCACGCGCGCCTCCACCACGTTGATGCGATAGAAGAGATCCTTGCGAAACGAGCCGTCACCCACCATGTGCGCGAGGTCGGCGTTGGTGGCGCTGATCAGTCGCACGTCCACGCGCCGAACGCCGCCCTCTCCCATGCGGCGCACTTCCCCCTCCTGCAGCACGCGCAGGAGCTTGGCTTGGATGTAAGGGGGGATCTCGCCGATCTCGTCCAAGAACAGCGTCCCGCCGCTCGCCTGCTCGAAGAGCCCGGCGTGCGCGCGCACGGCACCCGTGAACGCGCCGCGATCGTGCCCGAAGAGCTCGCTCTCCAGGATGCCGGGTGCGAGTGCCGCGCAGTTGACCGACACGAAGGCGGCGTGCGCGCGCGGGCTGAAGCGATGGAGATTGCGCGCGAGGACTTCCTTGCCGACACCGCTGTCGCCGGTGATGAGGACGCTGACGCTGGAGTCCGCGAGTGTCAGCACGAGGTCGCGCAGGCACTGGGTCGCGGCCGACGAGCCCACGATGGGCGGATCGAAGCACGGGTGGGGCGATCTCACGCGTGCCAGAGTCGGCAAGCGCGGTGCCAGCCCCTTCCCGCGGCGCCAACTTCACGCACGCAAGCGAGTTCGGTCGCCGCCGCGGGACTTGGGCGAGGATGGACGCCGCGCCGCCGCGTGCGCACTCGTGCCACCGAGGGGCGGGGATAGTACGCGGCGACGCCGAAGTTTGCGGGGGTTCGTGGGGTTCGGATACGCTGTCGTGGAATGGACAGCCGCGCTCATCAGCGCGCGGGCGCCTCGTCGACGACGCCGTAGCCGGTCGCTGTCAACGGCGTGGACTTCTTCGGCCGCGTCTTCGCGTCGGTGTCGAACACGTCGCCGGCCACCCACACGCGCGCGCCCGCGTACTCGTTCAACACGCCCACCAGCCCGCCGTGGATCCAGAACCGCTTCCCGTCGTCGGTGGTGACGACGCATTCGCCGTCTTCGAGCGACGCGACGCCGATAATGGGCACGCGGCCGTCGGGGAGCGGGAGCAGTTCGTAGCGCGTCGCGGACAAGCGCGGGAGGTTTCGGTCGACGAACGCGAGCACGTCGCCCTCGATCGCGCAGCGCATCCCCGTGAGCCCCTTGAGCTGCACGAGCAGTCCGGGTTTCTTGGAGTCGAGCGCGACCGATTCCGTGCTGTCGATCTCGAGCACGCTGGTGGTGATGGGCGTGCTGCCGCGCAGCGACAGCGTTCCTTCGACACGCACGCGCTGGCCGGCGTCGACGCCTTCGAGGCTCGACACCTGGCGCGCGCGCTTACCACCGCACCCCGGTGTTGCGGACAGCGCGACCAGGGCCAGCGTCGTCGCGACGACTCCCACGACGCGATGCACGCCGGTCACGCTACTGCACCTGCACCACGGCGTTGCGCAAGCGGACGCCGGGATTGAGCTCGGTGAAAGTGAAGTCCGTATCGAGGTCCACGCTTCCGTCGAACAGATGCAGGTCGCCGGACGAGCGGCGCACCTCGCCCACGGATTCGACGCCCACCAGCCCCGGGAATGTCGCCACCGTGCCGTAGTCGGCCAGGTCGATCGATGTGAAGTTGAAGCGCGGATCGGCCGTGATGCCCTTCCCAGAGAGATACAGAGCGGCCAGGAACTCCGCGAACAGGTCGTAGAAGTTCCTGCCCGTCACGTTCTGGATGCACGCCCGGCCCGTGCACCGGCTCTGCACGATGTCCCTCAAGACGTCCTCGCCGTAGCGGTCGGCCAGCAAGCGCAGGAAGAGATAGATGCCGCCGCGCTGGTTGAGCGGCGCAGTCGAGTGCTCGAGCGAGATCGCACCCGGATCTTGCAGATAGATATCGGCGCGCCCCATGTTGGCGTCGTGCAATCCGTTCAGGTCCTCCGCCATGTGCGCCATGCCCTCTTCCAGCCAGGTCTCCTGGGTGACGCCGCCCTCGTTGAAAATGCGGTGCGAGATGCTGATCATGTGCTCGTGTTCGTGCGCGGTAGTGCTGATGTTCTCCTCGGCCGCGAAGTCGATCGGAAACGGGGGGATCCCGGGATTGAACTCGGCTTCCGGATCGGCCGCGATCAGGTAGAAGATCTCGGCCTGGTTGCTGGTACCGGTCGGTACCTGCGGCGGCGAGTACAAGTCGACCGACAGGAAGAAGCCGGCGATGAACCCGCCGCTTCCGCCCGGCGTCAGACGATTCACCACGGGAGTAATCAGAATGATCACCTTGCCGTTGCCGTCGACGTCGGAATACCCGCCGAAGTACGACACGTTGGTCGCCTCGATCGAGTTGTCGAAGGCCTGGCCCAACTGGTCGAAGTGAATCTGGTCGAAGTTGTTGGCCGGGTTCAAGCTCGTGTCGACGTCCGCGTACACGAGGCACTTGGTCCCCGTGTACCGCAGATCCGCAATGACTTGGTCGTAGCTGGCCGGGTCCGACGTGCTGCCGGAAAGGTCGCTGTACACGTTGAACGGCAGGTAGGGTGGCGCCTCGGACTCCGCGGGCGCTCCGCTCGGCGTCGCCGTGCGCGCGGGCGGCCCCAACCGCTCGGCCAACTCGCGCGCCTGCTCCCAGCGGAATGCGTCGAACGCTTCGCGGATTCCCATGTGCGTCGCCGCCGCGCGCCGCGTCGGGCCGCGCTGCTGGGCGCTCGCCGCCGCCGTGTTGCTCGACGCGATCGAGTAACCGTAGTCGTTGCTGAAATTGGCGCTCGAGTTGGTACCGTGCGGGATGATGAGATATCGCGTGGTCGCGGTGGGACTCGGGAGCGAGAGGACGTTGCTGGCACCCAGGCCGCCGAAGACGAAAAAGTCGCCGATGCCGCGCGTCACCGTGACGATCGGCCCCGTGTCCGAGCCGTTGGGATTCGTCACCGTGATTGCGCCGCTGGTGGCGTCCTGGTCGACCACGACCTCGAGCGAATCCTCGCTTCCGGCGAATGCGTTCGACACGCCGAGCGAGTTGGTGAAGCGCACCTGATTCCCACTCGGCGGGGACGTGAAGTTCGCGCCCCTGACCACGAGCGTGTCGCCGGGCGCGACCGCTGTCGCGCTCACACCCGTCACCGAAGGCGGATCGGGCTGGGGCTCGACGGGGTCCTCGTCTTCGCTGCACGCGACGGCAAACACAACGCACGATGCGAGCACCAGGCCCGCCGACTCACGGAATCTCATTTTCGTCCCCGCTGGTTGGATTGCTTTCGATGGTCGCGGACCGCACCTCGGTGCCGCCTGCCGGATGCCGTAACGCTAATGCATTTCACCCCCTTATGACAAGCCCCATCCCCCGCCCCCGGGCACGGGACTTGCACGAAAACCCTCGCTCACTCCTTCAAGGTCTCGAACGTTTCCGAGCGAGTGTTTACGCGATGCACGACGCATATGGCATTCTCGTTATCGAATCCAGCGATTGGGACGCGGAGCAGATCCGCGCCTACCTGCGAGCCCTCTCCAAGCCGGTCCGTGTCCTCAAGACGTCGGACCTGGAGCAGGAGGGCATCCGCATCGACGTCGTCATCCTGGGCTTCACCGACGCCGTCTCGCTGGAGACGTCGCGTTCGGCACTCGAGAAGGCGCGGTCGCTCGCGCCCAGCGCCCAATTGATCCTGTGCGTGCCGCGCGAGTCGACCGACATCGACCGCAAGGTACTCGAACTCAAGGCGCGCGCGTTCCTCCTGAAGCCGATCGAAGAGGAAACGTTCCGCTCGCTGATGGAGCAGACGCTCTCGTCGATACACCTGCGCCGCGAGCGCCAGGAGCACGAGCGCGCGTCCAAGCGCTCGATCAAGGTCGAAGAGATCGTCGGAACGAGCGCGCAGATCAAGCGCGTGCTCGAGCTGATCGACCGCGTGGCCGAGAGCATGTCCACGTCGGTGCTCCTCCAGGGTGAATCGGGCGTCGGAAAGAGCCTGTTCGCGCACACCATCCACGAGCGCTCGCGCGCGGCAACGGGACCGTTCATCGAGATCAACTGCGCCACACTCCCCGCCAACCTGATCGAGAGCGAGCTCTTCGGCTACGAGCCGGGCGCGTTCACCGACGCGCGCGCCCAGAAAATCGGGCTCATCGAGCTGGCGGACGGCGGGACGCTGTTTCTGGATGAGATCACGGAGATCGATCCGGTGACGCAAGCCAAGCTGCTCAAGTTTCTCGACACGAAACGCTTTCGCCGCCTGGGCGGAGACCGCGAGATCACCGTGGAGACGCGCGTCGTCGCCGCCTGCAATCGCGAGATGAAGAACGAGGTGCGCCTCGGCCGTTTTCGCGAGGACCTCTACTATCGCTTGAACGTGGTCGAGATCCGAGTGCCGGCCCTGCGCGAACGCCGCGAGGACATCGAGACGATCACCAACCACTACCTGGAAACGTACAAGAAGAAGTTCGCCAAGCTCGAATTGTCGATCTCACCCGCTGCGCGGGCCGTGATTCGCGCCTACCCGTGGCCGGGCAACGTTCGCGAGCTGGTCAACGTGCTCGAGCGCGCGGTCCTCTTGTGCAACGACGCCGCCGTCGAACCCCACCATCTGCCGATCGAGGCTCCGTCCAGCATGCAGCGCGCGCTGCTCCGCCGCCGGTCGGACGGCCGCATCGAGATGGAGCTCCCCACCGGCACCGTCACCCTGGACGAGGTCGAGCGTGCGCTGATCGAAGCGACGCTCAAGCGCACGCGCGGCAACGTGTCGCGCGCCGCCGACCTGATGGGGACGAGCCGGGGTGCGCTTCGCAACAAGCTCACGCGCTACAAGATCGACGCGCGCTCCTTCGCCCGCCCCGCCTTCGCCCTGCAAGACTGATCTCGTTTGCGTCCGTTGCACCCGACTTGGTAAGATGGGCGCGGTGTTCCCGCCCTCCGACGTCGAACGCTTCGCGACGCGGTCGTCGAGCGGGAAACACCGCGCCACCACCATGTCGACATCGCACCGCATCATCGTTCGCGACGCGGATCCGCGCGACACGGCCGACATCGTCGATTTCAACCGGCGACTCGCGCTGGAGTCCGAGGAGAAGCTGCTGGACCCCGAGGTGGTCACCGCGGGCGTTCGCCGCGGCTTCTCGCATCCCGAGCTGTGCCGCTACTTGGTCGCGGAGATCGACGGGCGCGTGGTCGGCACCACCATGATCACGGTCGAGCTCACCGACTGGCGCGACGGCGTGCTGTGGTGGCTGCAGAGCGTCTACGTGGCACCCGAGTTTCGCGGCGCCGGCGTGTTCCGCGCGCTCTACCGTCACATCGCCGAGCGCGCGCACGCGAACAAGGACGTCCGCGGGCTGCGACTCTACGTGCACCATACCAACCAGCGCGCGATGCGGGTGTACGAGGCGATGGGGATGGCCAAGGCCGACTACGAGTTCTACGAACACGACTGGTCCGACGCCGTACGGCGCCGCGTCGAGGATTGAGTGGCCGCTTCGATTCGCGGCGCAGACGCCCCGCGCTCGCATCGCGGTGCCGTGCGGCTGCTCCTCGCCGCCGCGGGCGCGATCTTCTTGGTCGGCGCGATCGTCCATAACACCTGGGCGCTCGCGATCGCGGCGCGCGTCGCCGGTTCCATCCTGCACCGTCCCGTTTATCCCCCCGACGCGCCGCTCGTTCACCAGGCACAGCTCGTCTATCTCGCTATCGCGGTTGCGTTCTTCCTCCTCGCGTGGCTCGTCGGCGGATACGGCCCGCTTGATCGCTTCGTCCGCAGGTCATTGGTCGAGAAACTCGCGCTCGCGCTGCTCGTGTTCCTGGTTCCATCGATCTGGCTCGAAGTCGGTCTGCGCCCGTTCCTCCCCGCGCACGAAAAGACGACGACGCTCTTCGTCAAGGACGAGCGACTCGGATGGAAGCTCCGGCCCGGTGTCGTCGACCGCTGGGGCGACGTCGAGGTGAGCGTCAACGAGCGCGGCTTTCGCGGGCCGGTGATTCCGTACGAAAAACCGGCCGGTGTAGCGCGCATCGTCTACCTCGGCGACTCGGTGACGTTCGGCTACCGCGTCGCGCGCTGGGAGGACACGTATCCGTTCGTGCTGGACGCGATGCTCGACGATTCGCTTTCCGTCGAGACCATCAACCTCGCGGTGGAAGGCTACTCGCAGTGGCAGCAGGCCATCGTGCTGTCCGACGAAGGCGATCGCTATCAACCCGACCTGGTCGTGATCGGCTTCGTGTTGAACGACGTCACCGAGATGTTCTACCTCGCCCGCTTCGGCGGCTCCGACGAGGGCTTTCAACTGCGGCATTCGTACGCGTCGCAGTGGGACCGCCTGCTCTCGAAGAGCGCGCTCGTGTACCAGGTCCAGAATCTCGTGCGCGAGACGAAGGCCAAGCGCAAGCTCGGCGACGATCTCCGCCTGGGTGCCATCCGCCAGCAGGCACTGGACGTGGAAACGCTCATGAAAAGCCCCGACCAGGCCAACGTGAAGACGGCATGGGACATCGCGCTGGCGGATCTGCAAGCCATCGTCGACCACTGTTCAGAGCGCGGTGTGCCGGTGCTGGTGGTCGTGTTTCCGTTCACGGTGCAGCTCTCCGACCCCGAGACACTGTCGGCGCCGCAGCGCGTGATCGAGAATTATGCGCGCGCGCGCGGCATCGAGACCTTGGATCTGCTCCCGCCGCTCGTGGATCACATGCGCACGAGCGGTGTTCCCGCCGACAGTCTTTTTCTCGATCCCGACCATCTTTCGATCCAGGGCCACCGGGTGGTGGCCGGCTTGCTGGCGCCGCGCGTCGCCTCTGTGCTCGCGGCGCGAACGCAAGTCGAGGCACCGTGACATGCGACACGTTCGGCGTCGACTACGACGATGCGTAGCCGACGCCGCCCGCGTCTCCCTGCTCCCGTCACTCCAAACGCGACCGCCGCGCTTCGGTAAGCACGAGCACCGCGCTAACGATCTTCATCGCCCACTCACCTCCGGCGTGATCTTCTTGCACGTTTCCGCGAGCTCGACGAACTCCGCGCGGTAGCCGGTCGCGTCGTTCCCTTTCGACGCCGCGGCCGTCTCGACCACGTGGTCGAAGCTCGCGCTCTCCCCATCGAGCGTCGACGACAGCGTCCCGAGCACGAGTACGACCCCGAGGGTGGCAGACTTCATGATCCGACCTCCCGGTACGGTGCTTCGTTTGTGTCTTGTGGGGATCCGAATCGCGGCCGTGGGATGAGGCCGCTGTGGGTCGCTGCCGGGAATGTGCGAGGATGCATCCGCACTGTCAATAGCGCGGCGGGAGATTATCGCGGCGGTTCCGTCGCGGCGTGGGAATGGCGATGCGACGATAGGACTGACGTGTGCCGCCGGCTTGTGAAGCGATGCACGAGTCCGGCGGAGTGTGCACAATTT
>JAKEHA010000106.1 GCA_022615275.1 Candidatus Latescibacterota bacterium | reverse complement strand
GGGCGCGTGTCGGAGTGTTCGGCGGGACGGGGGACGGTCCGGCCGGGACGATGTCGCTGATGCGACGCTCCATCCCTTCGTACACCTATGGCGACGGCGCATACTCCTTCACCACCGATCTCCGCGCCACCAACCTCCGGGCGGTGGTCGGGTACCGCTGGCCGCTGGGGAGCGTCGGGGTTGGTGGGGGGGTGGACTGGTACGCCAGCGACGCGATCGGAACGTTCTACGACCCCACGATCTTCATGAGATCCGAGCCAATGTCCGCGATCTTGGTGAAGATACCGCCCGCTACGCGCAGCGCAGCAGCACCCAGCGACTCGCCGATGGCGAAGCCGAGGAAGCACGCGCCCGCCGCGTGGCCCGGCACGAAGAGCAGAATCGTGAGCATCACGATGAGCTCGACGCATATAAGAAGGACGCCGATCGAAATACCCGACTGGAGCGGAATCTCGTAGACCGGCGTGGGGTTGCCGCGCAACGACGCGAACGCCGTGCGGCTGTTCGCGTACGTGTTGATGCGCACGCCGAACCACGCCACCGCGTACGAGCCCAGGATGCCGATCACCGACCAGAACAGAATCAGGCCCACCTGGCCCCACGCCAGGTCGCGCAGGATACCGAAGTAATAGATGATGCACACGCCGATGAAGGCGAGCAGCACGAGGAGCAACCGGCCCTGCTGCAGGAGGTACGTCTTGCAGGTCTCGTAGATGATGTTCGAGACCTCGAGCATCGAGGCGTGCGCGGGCAGCGCCTTGACGCGCTGGAACTGGATGAACCCGAAGATCATCCCGAGCGCGCACACGGCGAAGCCGGCGTAGAGCAGGGTGAGCCCGGAGACGTCGGCCCCCAGAATCGTGTAGGTCGTGTCGATGGCTGGGATCTCGAGGTCGAGCTCGCTCGCGAGCGCGGCCGCCGGAGCCAGAAGGCCCGCGAACGCGGCAACCAGCCACGCGGCAGTCTTCGTCCCCGACCGCCGTAGGATTCGACCCACGACAGGCAACTTCATATGTGAGACTCCTTTAAAAAAAACGATGGAAAATGCAGGTACCCGGCGAAGTAGGGCTCGGGTCGGGCGGAGACTTTAGCCGTTTCGGGGCCGGAAGGCAAGGGTGAACCGGGAGGGGGGTGCCGGCGCGGCGCCGGCACCCCGCGGGGCCGTCCATGCAGAGGGTCGGATGACGGCCTCGCCCAAGATTACAAGCGACTCATCGTCCCCCTGCGAACTCCGCCGACGGAGACCCGGTCTGCCGTCGTGAGATGAGCTCCTGTACCGCCTTAGCGCTCCCGATGGTGATCACGACGCGCCGGTTCTGCGCGAGTCCTTCGGGCGTCGCATTGTCGGCGACCGGACTGTTCTCCCCGTAGCCGACCGCCGCCATCCGCGACGGCTCGGCGTTGTGGGCGTCGGCCAGATAATGGAGCACGGCGTGCGCCCGCGCCGACGAAAGCTCCCAGTTGGACGGGTACTTCCAACGGTAACTCTCCGCGATCGGGCGCGCGTCGGCGTGTCCTTCGATCAGGATGCGGCGGTTCGGATACTGCTCGGCCACACCCCAGATTCGGTCGAGCACGTCCTTGCCCTCTGCTGTGAGATCCGCGCTCGCGGTCGGAAACGTGGCGGCGCCGTCGAGCGTGATGTGGACCAGGTTGTCCTTCTCCTCGAGCCATACGCGCTTCTCGGTCTGCAAGTCCGCGAGTTCGCGATCGAGTTCGGCGTTCATCTGTTTCTGCTCGGCGACTTCGGCCTGCAGCGCGGCCACGTCGCCCTGCAGATCGGCGATCTGTGCGTCTTTCTCTGCGATGAGTTTCTTGTTCGAGCATCCCGTCGTCGCGAAGATCACGACGGCCGCGAGCACGATTGCGGTGCGATTCATGGTGAGCCTCCCTTGGTTGGTCGTAGAGAATGCTACCCCGAAACGGGGCGGGAGGCTGTAAAGGGCCTTACACGCCGGCGGAAGCAGTGCGGGTTGCGGGAGCGGACGCGCTCAACGGCAGCGAAATCGTGAACGCGCACCCGCCGCGACGTCGATTGCGTCCTTCGATGGTGCCGCCATGCGCTGCGGCCACCGTCTTGGCGATCGCGAGCCCGAGCCCGGTGCCACCGCGCACTTTACCGTCCTCGTCGGGCACCTGGATGAAGCGCTCGAAGATGCGGTCGAGGTACTCTTCGGGTATCCCGGGTCCGTGGTCGCGAACCGTCAAGCGCGCGCGGCCGTCGGCGATCTCGGCTTCGAGGTGGACGGTCTCGCGCGCCGGCGAGAAGCGGATGGCGTTGCGGATCACGTTGTCGAGCATCGTGCACAGGAGATCGAAGTCGCCGAACAGCTCCCGGGCTTCGTCGCCGTCGTGCGGGCTCACCTTGATGCGCACGTTGGCGGCATCGGCCTGCGCCTTGCAACGCAGCGCCGACTGCGTGATCAGCGTGTTGACGGGCACCTGTGTGCGGCGCAGGAGCGCTTCGCCCTGGCTCGCGCGCGAGAGCGCGAGGATGCCCTCGATGATGCCGCGCAGACGGCGCAGCTCTTCGATCATGCTCTTGTGGTACTGGCGGAATTCGTCGATCGACGCGGCCTCGGGTTCCAGCACCTGCGATTGCGTCAGCATGACGCTAATCGGCGTCTTCAAGTCGTGGGCCACGTTGGCGAGGAAGCGCTGGCGCACGCGGTAGCCTTCTTCGAGTCGTCCCAGCGCCTCGTTGAGCTCGGTCTGCAGGCGCTCGATCTCGCGCCCGCTCGACCCGGAAGGAAAGCGCGTCTCGCTCTCGGGGCCCACGCGCCGCGCGATCTCGGCCAGGCGCTCGAAGGGCGTGGTCGCGCGCCCCACCAGGAACCACGCCGCCAGCGCCGAGGAGAAAACGCCGCCCAGTCCCGCGATGAAGATGATGTCGGAGAACAACTGGCGCTGGCGCCGGCCGAACTCGGTCGCGCGCGCGAGGTCGATGTAGTGCACGGCGCCGTCGCGCGAGGCCACGCGATAGGTAACGAGACGGGTCTGGATCGCGCGCCCCACCAGGTTGCGAGCCGACTCGCCGTTGATGCGCGTGATCGTGTGTTCCTTATCGGGCGGCGGGAGCGGCGGGAGCGCGCCGGTGTCGACGCGCAAGTCGGACGCCACCACGACGCCGTTGCCGTCGCGCACGGCGAGCAGGCTGAATTCACGGTCGACGGGCTGATAGGGCCCGAGGTCGAGGTTGGAGAAGTCGCCCTCGATGTCGACGAGGAGTGTCCCCACCCCGCGCGCCACCGTGATCAGGGCTTCGTCCAGGAGCCGATTCTGCGAGCTGCGCCCGATGAACCACACCACGCCGATCAGGCCCATGTAGATGGCCGCGAACAACGTCACGAACCACAGGGTGAGTTTGAGTCGCAGGGGAAGGACGGTCATGTGGCGGGCCTACGCGCCCGCGTCGGGCGCGGACTCCTTAGGGGCGTCGCGGTGCGGGCGCCCGAAGCGGTAGCCCGCGCCGACGACGGTATGAATGAAGGACTCGTCGAAGTCGCGGTCGATTTTCTTGCGCAAGGACGAGATGTGGACGTCGATGGCATTGCTAACCGGCTGATAGCTGGTGTCCCAGATCTTCTCGACCAGGGTTTGCCGCGCGACGACGCGGTCGGGGTTGCGCATGAAGTATTCGAGCAGTGCGGTCTCCTTGCCCGAGAGCTGAATGGTCCGGCCCGCGCGCGTGATGCGACGCTGGTTGAGGTCGAACTCCAGGTCGCCGTACTTGAGGACACGGCTCTCCACCGCGCGGCCGCGGCGCATGAGGGTCCGGATCCGCGCCACCAGCTCTTCGAACTCGAAGGGCTTGGTGAGGTAGTCGTCGGCCCCGGCGTCCAGGCCCGCCACTTTGCTCTCGGTGTCGGCCAGCGCGGTGAGCATCAGGATGGGGGTCGCAATACCGCGGCGTCGCAAATTGCGACACACGTCGACGCCGTCGCGGTCGGGCAGCATCAAATCCAGCACGATGGCGTCGTAGTCGGCCGCGGCGGCGGCCTCTTCCGCCTCGAACCCGCGGCCGAGCACGTCGACGGCATAGTTCTGCTGGGCCAGCCCCTTGCGGATGGCCTCGGCCATTTTCGGATTATCTTCAACGACGAGTACGCGCATGTGTGGGTCGACCCCCTCGAATGTAGCGCAGCAGGGGCGGCGGCGGCGTCTGAAGAACGCATGAAGTCGGGATGAGCGCATTATAACCATCACTTCAGTAGCCAGGCAACCCGCTTGGGGTCAATCTTGCACGAGAAGAGGCAGCCCCGACGAAAGGAGCCGACCATGATGATAGCCACATCGAATAGCCAGACCCGGCGGGTCGCGGTCCCCGAGATCGCGCAACTCGTCGAATGCGCTTCGCTCCGGACCATGGAACTCTTTCGGGACGTGACGTCCTCGGACCTGGCCCGCGTGGCCGGGATCACCCGCTTCCAGGCCGTCGACAAGCGGACGCGGATCGCCGTGCAGAACGACCCCGGGAACCTGTGCTTCCTGATGGACGGCCTGGCCAAGGTCTCGCGCCTGGACGGCAACGGCGGCGAGACCGTCCTGTACTTGATGAAGCCGGGCGAGGCGTGCGGCACGCCCGTCTCCGATCACCGCGACGACGTCTGCATCATGACGCTGCAATCCAGCGTGGTGGCGCGCGTGCGCGTGCGCGAGTTGGAGCAGATCGTCGGCAGCGCCCGCGTTCAGGCCGAAATCAGCCGCATCCGTTCACTGCGCATGGCGCAGATGGAAGACCGCCTCGACGAGATGTCGGGTCGCGTCCCCGCGCGGACCGCGCGCATCCTCCTGCGTCTGTGCAAGGAATTCCCGAAGGCGCTGCACTGCGGCACCAAGGTCAACGTGCTGCTGACGCAGCAGGACATCGCCAGCATGATCGGCGCGACGCGCGAAGTGACGAGCAGCACGCTCAACGTGTTTCGCCGGCGCGGATGGCTGGGCATCCACGACCGCTACATGTGCATCCACGATGCGGACGGTTTGTACGAAGCAACGAGCTGCGCCAGCGCTATCTGACTGACGCGACGCGGAAAGGGTTCGGTCATGAAAGGAAGGGGTCTCGCGCTGCCCGCGGGTGCGCTGCTCCTCGGTGCGTTGTTCACCGGCGGGGCCATGTGCATCGGCGGGGCGTGTAGCCGGGACGAGGCCGCACGCATCCAGCGCCAGGAGCGCCGCCAGTTCTCCATCGTGATGGAGAGCAAGATGCGGCAGCTCGACCGCGGGATCGCAACCCTGGGCGAAGGAACGACCACCATCGACAGCCTGTTCGCGATTGAAGTGGAGGATCTCAAACGCAACCAGCAGGCGTTGCGCTCCCGCCTGTCCGCGATCGACGCCGTGCCCGAGCAGGAATGGCCGGCGCTCCGCGACTCCGTCGAACTGGACTATCACATCGTGCGCGAGCAGTACGGAGCGCTCGTTCATTACGAGCCCCTGGTGGCACCCGCTCCCGCCGATTCGTCCCTGGCCGACGCACCCTCCTTGCCGCGCTAG
>JAKEHA010000105.1 GCA_022615275.1 Candidatus Latescibacterota bacterium | reverse complement strand
GTTGTCGTCGACGACCAGTACGCCCAGGTCGACGGGCAGCGCCAGCAACTCGCGAATCAACCGCTCGATGTTGTCGCGCTCGTTGTATGTCGGAATTACGACGAGCGCTTCCACCACAGCCTCTTCTCGCGACGAGCCCCCGCCAGCCACGAGGAGATCATCGCCAGCACCGCCGCCGCCACAGACGCGATCGAGATGGTGGCCCCCTTCTCGAGGACCGACGCGTCGTAGCGCATCACGACCTCGTGGCGGCCGGCCGGCAGCGCCACCGCGCGAAACGCGTGATTGGCCCGCAGGATCTCCGCGGGCGCGCCGTCGACGGTCGCTTTCCAGTCGGGGTAGTAGGCTTCGCTGACCACAACGATGCCGGGGCGGTCGAGCTCGACCGCGAAGGCCGCCTCGCGGGCACCCCAACGCGTGATCGTCACCTCGGCGCTGTCCCCGGACGCGGGCGTGGGCGAGGGTTCCTTCGTCAGCAACACGCTGCGGCGCAGATCGACGCGCCCGCCCGCCAGCGCCTCCAGCGCCTGCTCGCGCGTCGCGATCGCGTAATCCCCCACCACCCACGCGCGCGGGAACGCGTCGCGGTTCTCGTAGATCGCGCGCGCCGTGCCTTCGTAGTCGTCGCCCACGAACACCGGTGTCAGCGCCGGCTGCTCCGGCACGCGCGCACTCGAGACGACGTAGCGCGCGTTGACCATGTTGACCAGGTCCAGGCGGCCTTCCTGGAGCGAGAACGCTAAGGCGCGCAAGAACTCGTCGTAGACGGAGAGCTTGGCGGGGTGATAGCCGCCGACCGACGCGATGTCGAACGCCATATAACGGTTCGACATGAAGGCGGCCGTCGCGGTCGGGTTGCGCAGGTCGTCAATGGGCAGGATGCGGAACACGCCATCCTGGGCGCGCAGGAACTCGATCACGTCGTCGGATTGGGCGTAGCGATCGACCACCGCGCGATCCCGGATGATTCGATAGGCGTCGTGCCGGCGGAAACGCTCCGGGTGGAGGATGTAGCGGTCGACGCGGTAGTAGTCGATCAATCCCACCGCCAGCACCACGCACGCGAAGGCGACCGGGCGCAGGCGCGAAGACGCGAACGCGAACACCGCGGTCGCGAGTGCGAGCCCGAGTGCCGTCAGCTGCACGAGGTCCCGCGCGAGGAATTCACCGGCCATGCGCGCCACGGTCAGGCGCGTGGCCGGGTCGTCGGTGACGCGCACGCGCGCGGCGGAGCCGCTCGCGAACCCGTCGGTCCAATAACCCTGGGACAAGAGGGCCAGCACGAAGCACGCCCCCGCCGCCACCAGAGCGCGCAGCGCCACGCGCCGCACGCGCGCGCGATCGCTCATGAGCACATGGTCGAGTCCGATCGCGAACAGCATCACCACCGCGAGCTGCTGCACGATGAGCACCATCACGGGCACGCGGAACTTGTTGAAGTAGGGCGCGAACTTGAAGAGCGGGTCGTACAAGACGGGAAGGAACTTGCCGAACGACACCAGGGTCGCGACCACGGCGACGAAGGCGAGAAAGCCGACCCAGCGCGTGCGCACGCGCAGGACCGCCACCACCGCGAACGCGAGCACCGCCACCCCGAGATAGTTGGGGTAGTCGGTGAACGGCATGTGCCCCAGGTAGAGGTCCTTGCCGAAGCCGAAGGAGAACGGGACCAGGAAGGTCATCATCTCGCGGGGGTGCAGGCTCCAGCTGGTGGCGTACCCATAGTCGAGTCCCCCGGCCTCCGACGCCCCCCGGATCGAGTACTTCGCGTAGTCGTGCACTGGAAGGTAGAGCACCGCACATATAAGGAGCGACACCCCCACCACCACCGCCAACAGCGCCGAGGAAAAACCGACCTCCGCGAGGGCTCCGCCCCACCTCGGCGCGCCGTCCTGGCGCAGCTTGGTCGCGAACCCGGCCGGGAGGGGGGTGGCCGGTGTCGTTCGTCCCCGCGCCGCGTCGACCAGTGCCATGACCCCGAAGAACACCAGGTGGAGCACCACCAGCGCGTACGTGTAGTACGAAATCTGGAAGTGAGCGCGCAACATCGAGAAGCCGAGAGTCACGGCGAGCGCGGCCGCGCTGGCCACCAGGTTCTTCCCGCGCCAGACGCGATCCCAGAACAGGAGCGCGAATGGCAAGTAGGCGACCGCGCAGGCCTGGCTCCCGTGTCCGTTCGCACCCACCGCGACTAGGTTCGGCATCCAGATCATCAGCACGCCGGCCGCGATCGCCGCCGCCGCGTGGACACCGCGGTCGCGTAGCAACAAGAACACGCCGAAGCCGGCGGCCAGCGAGTGAATCAGGAGCCACGTGTACTCGGGAAGCGGGAGCACCGCGCGGAAGGGCTTGATGACCCAGTTGATCGGGTACACCCAGGGCGTGAACGAGAGGCTTCCGAAACTGGGCATGCCGCAGAACAAGTAGGGATTCCAGACCGGGTACTCGCCCCGGGCGAGTGACTCGTTCCCCACCGCGGCGTGTCCGGCCGCGGCCTGGCTGTCGCCCGACACGAACACCTTGCCCTCGAAGACGATCTCCGGGTACAGGACCGCGACCGCCGCTAGCATGGCAACAACCGCGATGAGGACAACCATCGCCGGCGACCCGAAGCGAGGGCGCGCGGGTTTAGCTGCGCCGGCGGCTACCGATTTGCGGGAAGACTTCGAGGACATAAGATGAAGTGGTGGCCGGATGATACCACACGGTCAAAGCGCACGCGACCCTTCGCCGTCACCGCGCAGCCCGCACGCGCTCGCCGAGTTCGAGGAGCGCACGCGCACAGCCGTTCCAACTGAAGCGCGCCGCGTCCGCGCGGATAGCCTCGGCCATCCGGGCCGCGTGGTCGCCCGCGAAGAAGCGCTCCATGGCTTCAGCGAGCGCGGCCGGGTTCCCGGGCGGGACCACGAAGCCGGTGACGCCGTCGCGCACCACGTCGGGCAACCCGCCCACCGCCGTTACCACGACCGGGCGCTCGAACGCGAACGCCGTCTGCACGATGCCGCTCTGCGTAGCGGACTTGTATGGGAGCACCACCAGATCGGCGGCGGAGAAGTACACGCCCACTTCATCGTCGGGCACGTAACGATCGACCACGCGCACGCGCGCCCCGATCCCGAGCGACGTAATCGCGCGATCGTAGGGCGCGCGATCATCGTAGAACTCCCCCACCACCATCAGGGTGGCACGAAGGCGCTCGGCCACCAGCGCGAAAGCGCGCAGGAGCTGGTCGAGGCCCTTGTACGCGCGCACCAGGCCGAAGAACAGTATGACGCGCCCCTCCACTCCCAGCCGCGCGCGAGCGTCCTCGCGCGTCACCGCACCAGTCGCGAACTGCGTGTATATCGGATGCGGGTGCACGGCGACGATTGCGTTGGGCACGAACTCCTGCAGCCGGACCCGGTCCTCGCTCGACTGCACCAAGTAAGCGTCCGCCGCCGCCAGCCCCCAGCGCGCCAGCGCGCGGGTGACACCCGCGCTCTCGTGCGGCAGCACGTTGTGACACAGGTACACGATGGGCGCCGTCGATTCGTGCCTCACGCGGCGCGCGATGGCGCGAAACGCGGGCGCGAAGAAGGGGTGCCACCACTGCACGACCACGAGCGAAGGCGAGAAGGCGACCACTGCGCGCGCGGCGCGCACGAACGTGGCCGGGTTCACCGAGTCGATCAAGCGCGCCGAGTCGAAGCGCACCAACGCACCCCCCTGGTCGTACTGCGTGCGGCCCGGAAACAGAAGCGATGGATACAAGCGCGAGAAGCCCACCACCAACACGTCGTGCGCGCATTGAAACTCGCGCGCCAACATTTGGGTGAAGTGGCTGATGCCGCCGCGATACGGGTAGGCCGGTCCGACCAGGGCGATTCTCATGCGCTTCGCGCGCGCGCGCGCGGCGCCCGCTCGCCGCGCACGTCGTACTCCTTGAAGGCGTACACGGTCTCGCGCGCGGCGCGGGCCGAGATCAGCTCGGCCAAGAGCCCGATCGACGCGACCTGGATCGCGACGATGATGAGCACGAAGCCCAGCAGCATAATCGGGCGCACGCGCAAGCCGTCGCCCGCGAGCCACTGCGCCAGGAAGTAGATCTGCGGTGCCAAGCCCAGAACGAACAGGATCAGCGCGACGCGGCCGAACAAGTGCAGGGGATTGAGCGCGCGCCGGGTTACGAACATGGTGGTGATGAGATCGAAGAAGCCGTTCAGAAAGCGGCGGCTGCCGTACTTGCTCTTGCCGTACTTGCGCTTGAAGTGGCGGACACCCACCTCGTCGACGCGGAAGCCCTCCCACGCCGCCAGCGCGGGGATGAAGCGGTGCAACTCGCCGTACACGGTGATGGCGTCGGTCACCTCGCGCCGGTACATCTTGAACCCGCAGTTGAAGTCGTGCAGCTTGACGCCGGTGACGATGGATGTCACGCGGTTGAACACGCGCGACGGCAGCCTTTTGGAAGGCGGGTCCTGCCGGTTCTGCTTCCAACCCGATACCAGGTCGGCGCCGCCTTGGATACGCTTCAGGAGATTGGGGATCTCCGCCGGGTCGTCCTGCAGGTCGGCGTCGATGGTGACGACGAGGTCGCCGGAGGCCGCGCGAAAGCCCTCGTTGAGCGCCGCCGACTTGCCATAGTTGCGCCGGAAGCTGATCAGACCCACCCGCGGCGAGCGCTCGCGGAGCGCCCGCAGCACCGCGATGGTACGATCGGTGCTGCCGTCGTCGACGAAGACGTATTCGTAGTCGCACTTCATCTCGGCCATGACGGCCTCGATGCGCTCGAAGAGCTCGGGCAGCGCGTCTTGCTCGTTGTAGCACGGAATGACGACGGAGACCTTCACGGCGGACAGGCTAACCCTTTCCGAGCCGACGGCCAAGGGATTCCAGCCACTCGGCCTCGTGCAAAAGCCCGGCTTCGAGGGTGGTCTTGGGAGCGTACCCCAGCTCGCGGGCGGCCAGCGAGACGTCGGCGAAGGTGTGCATGACGTCCCCCTTCTGCGTCTCCGTGTAGCGCACGTCGAGTTTGCGATTCAACACGCGGCCGATGACGTCGAGCACGTGGTTCAACGTGACGCGGCTCCCGCCCCCGATGTTGAACACGGGCACCTCGCCGGCGTACTCCATCGCGGCCAGGTTGGCCGCCACGACGTCGTCGACGAACGTGAAGTCGCGGGTTTGCGTGCCCGACCCGTACACGTCGATGTGCGCCCCCTCGAGGCCGGCTTTAATGAAACGATGGAAGGCCATATCCGGTCGTTGACGCGGCCCGTACACGGTGAAGTAGCGCAGGCACACGACCGGCACCCCGAAGTTGTCCGCATACAAAAGGCACAGCGCTTCCCCGGCCAGCTTGGTGACGCCGTACGGCGAGAGCGGCCGCGTGCGATGGTCCTCGCGCATGGGCAGCTCCGCGGTGTTCCCGTACACCGAGCTCGAGCTCGCGTACACCAGGCGCGCGCCGTCCAGCGCGCGCATGGCTTCGCACAAGCGCTGCGTCGCGCGAATGTTGTTCTCGATGTACGGCTCGAAGGTCTTGCCCCAGCTGGCGCGCACACCCGGCTGCGCGGCGTGGTGAAACACGGTTGACGCGCCCGCGAGCACGCGCTCGAGGTCGAGCGCGGAGAGCGAGCCTTCGATCAACTGGAAGCGCGGGCCCGCGAGCAGCGCCGCGAGATTGTCGCGCTTGATGCGCGGGTCGTAGTAATCGGTGAAGCAATCGATCCCGAGCACGTCGAGACCGCGCGCGACCATCGCTTCGCACAGGTGGGATCCAATGAACCCTGCCGCGCCCGTGACCACCACGCGCTTCGCCATGACTCTAGGGCTGCGCCGAGCGCTCTTCGCTCAATACGCGATCGAAGTCCTCGAGCATCTTGCGGGCCTCGGTGTCGCCGGGATGGCGGGCGATCCAGTCGGTGAGATACTCGCGCGCGCGCGGGACCATGCCGCCGCGCGCGGCCAGGGTGTACGCGGTGACCATGAGGTCGCGCGCTTCGGGGTCGTCGGCCAGGATGGGCTGGATCATTTCGAGCGCCTTGTCGTACTGGCCGGTGCGCTCGTACACGTTGGCCAGACGGTACATGGCCTGGAAGTCGTTGGGCCGGTCTTTCAGGACCTCGAGGTAGTGCTGGATGGCGCGCGTCGTGTCGCCGGCGTCCATATAATAGAGGCCCAGCAACTGACGCGGCGGATCGAGGTGCGGCGAGATCTCCTGCGCGGTCAGCATGTACTCGATGGCCGCTTCATGGTTGCCCTCTTCGTGCTTCGCGAACGACAGCTCCATGAATGCCACGCTGTAATTCTGAATCAGGTGCACGACGTACTGCTGCCGGTGGACGCTGTCGTCCCGCTTCCAGTCGGCGGTGAGAATGCCGCTGTACTGGTATTGATTGACGATGCAGTCCTCCAGCTTGGGCACGTTGACCATCCGTTCGCCCTTGCGCGGCACCACTTTGTAGGCGAGGCCTTCCATTTCCAAGATCTCGCGATAAGGCGCGAAGGTCGCGGCTGGAATCGTCACCGCGAAGTAGATGGGACGCTGGAAGCGGTTGGTGCGAATGATGTGGTCGACGGCCAGGTCGCGAATCAGGAGCCATCCGCCCTCGGACGGCACCGGGGTCAGCGCGTCGATCTGGTCGTCGCGCCACACGATGGGAAACTTGCCGCCCTCGGCCACCTGCGTCTCCGGCGGGATGTTGTCGCGGCACTGCTTGATGTACCACGGCGTGTTGAGCAGGCTCAAGTTCACGACCTTGACGTCGCGCCGGTACCCTTCGACTTCCTGGATGTACCACAGCGGAAAGGTGTCGTTGTCGCCGTTGGTGAAAAGAATCGCGTTGGGCTCCAGACACACCAGCATGTTGCGCGCATACTCCGCGCAGATCACGGACCGCGAGCGGTCATGGGTGAAGAAATGCGTCTTGAGCGTGAACAGGGGCATTATCGCCATGGCGGCCGCGACCGCCCCGGTCGCGAGCACGGGGCGCCCCCACCGCGCGAACACGCCCTTGAGCTCGTTCAACACGCTGGCAGCACCGATGCCGATGTAAATCGCGAAGTAATAGAACGCGGGCGAGTAGAAGTAATCGCGCTCGCGCACCTCGCTGTCGGAGAAGTTGAGAAACACGATCAGCCCCAGGCTCATGACGAGCTGGGTCACGAACAGCATCACGAAGGTCTTGCGGTGCTTGGCGAACTGGTCGACCATCCCCCAGATCCCCAGCGCCACCGGAATGAGCGAGCCCAGGTTCAAGCGCCCGACGTAGGCCGAGAACATCTGGAACTGGGCCTGGAAGTACCCGTTGAAGTGCTGGAGCTGCCAGAGAAAGTCGGCCTTGCGATGGATGACGCTGGTCGGAGGGTACTGCTCGCGCCGCAGCACCGCGTACAGGTTGCGCCACGTCTCGGGGTCGCCTTCGTCGATGGCGGGGTTATGCATCGACCGCAGGTACAGATACAGGTGCACCGTCAGTCCGAGTAGGAAGAGCCCTGCGCACGCGGCCGCGAACGAGCGTCCGCGCGAGTACTGCCAGGCCAGCACCACCGCGTACACCAGCAAGAGAAACACGGTCAGGCCGCCGTTGCGATAGATGGTTGCATCCGCCATGAACAGCGCCAGCGAAAAGCTGGCCAGGAACCACTCCGCGGTGGTGAAGGGCCGGTCCTTCGACATCAGGACGAAGAAAAAGATGCCCGAGAAGACGAGCACCGTCCCCAGGTGGAAGCCCACGCTCAACGCGAGCAGGTAGAACACCAGATAGATGAGGGACGTCGACCGCGGCGTCTTGGGCAAGTCGCCCCACTTGAGCGCGAGCCAGGTCATGAACCCCATGAACGCGGTGCTCATGCCGTAGACCTCGGCCTCGACCGAGTTGGTCCAGTGGGAGTCGCTGAAGGCGAGGAACAGCGCCCCCGTCAGGGCACCCCCGATGCGCACCAGGCCGTCGGAGAGGCTCTTGCTCTGCCCGGCCATGTCGTCGAAGATGCGAACCGCGAGCGCGTACACGAACAGCACGCCGGCCGCGCCGCAGAACGCGGAAAGCAGGTTGACGCGCTGCGCGATGGAGAGAAACGGAATCGGGAGCAGGCTCGCGACTTTCGCCACCAGGATGAAAAGCGGTGTACCCGGCGAGTGCGGGATGCCGAGGATATACGCGGACGCGATGAATTCGCCCGAGTCCCAGAAGCTCGCGGTCGCCTCCATCGTGCGCGCGTACAGAATGAGGCTGCCGAAAAACGCGAAGGCAGCGCCCGCCCAGAACAGCCGGCGTAGCATCCCGTTGGCGGGGACGGCGTCCGCCGTCGCTTGAGACTTGGGTCGAATCATGTCGTTCGGAATCGGGTGTCGGGTAGGCGGTCTGGCTGCCGCCGGGTCGCTCTCGCGACGCAAACTGGGACGCGAGCCATGGGCTTGTACATCGATGCCTCCGGGCGGTTCCCGGCGCGTAAGTGGCGCGACTCGAAGACCCTACCCGAACGGGGCGAGGCCGATCAAGCGCGAAAACCGGGCCTCTGGGAGCGCCTTCCCAGGAAGAACACCAGCCCGATCAGGCTCACCGCGACCGAGACGATGAAGGTCAGGAATTCCATCGTGAACGCGTCCGTGCTACCGATGCCCGCGGCCGTGAACAGGACGATGCCCAGCCCCTCGCGAATGCCCAACCCGTTGATCGTGATGGGCGGGATCATGGCCAGGCTCAACAGGGGGATGAACACGAAGAACTGCAGCAAGACGACGGCGTCGACGTGGATCCCGAGCGCCATCCCGACCAGCACGTGCGTCACCACGCGCAGCGCTTGGATGAATGCGGAGAAGACCACCAGCCGGGCCAAAAGCGGCTGCTGCCACTTGAAGGGCGAGAGGTGATCGAGGATCAACGAGGCGCGGCGGTGGAGCGCAAACGGTCGTATCTTCTCAAGGCCTCGGCGCAGCGCGCTCCCCAGCGGACGGTGGAAATAGAACGCGAGGGCGGGCAGCATGCACGCGACGAACACGCCGAGATACAGTAGGTACGGCGCGGGACTCTTGGCGATCATGAAGCCGTCCGCGATCGCCGCCATGAGGCACAGACTGAACACCCCCAGCAGCCGGTCGAGCAGAGTCACCGCGATGACCTGGTAGGGATCAGTCCCCATCTTGGTAACGTCGTAGACCTTGACCACGTCGCCGCCGATGTTGGCGGGGAGGAAATTATTGAAGAAGAGCCCCACGAAGTAGACGCGGAACGTGAGACTGCGCGGGAGTGTCACGCCGGACGCGCGCAGGAGGACGTGCCACTGCAGCCATCCCGCAATATTACTGACCAGGAACACCGCCACCGCCGAGAAAAGCAGCACGCGGTCCATCCCGCGCAGCAGCGCTTGCAGCTCGTCGAAGGAGATCTTGCGCGCGAGGAAGGCCATCAGCGCGACACTGACCACGATCTTGACGCCCCAGCGCAGCGCAGCCGGGGTTCGGCGCGTGGGCGCGGCTTCGATGTCGCGCACGGCGTCGCTCACTTCCCGGCCGCCTTCACGAAGATCGCTTCCATCTCCGCAGCCGTCTTCTCCCACGTCAGAGATTGCGCCCACGCGCGCGCCGCCTCGCTCATGCGCCGCCGTAGCGCGGGGTCCGTCAAGAGCGCGGTGATCTTGTGCGCGAAGGCGCCGGCGTCCCCGTACGGCACCAGGAATCCGGTTTCGCCGTCACGAATCGAATCGCGCAGGCCGGGACGGTCGCTGCCGACGACCGGAACCCCGCACGCGTTGGCCTCCACCACCGTCAGACCCCAGCCCTCTTTGGGGCTTGCGTTCGCACATACGTGCGCGCCGTTCAGGATGGCGACCACTTCGTGCGCGCCCGCGCGCCCGGTGAACGCGGCCGTATCGCCGAGGCCGAGACGCCGCGCGTGTGCTCGCAACGCGGCCAGCTCGGGGCCGTCGCCCACGACCACCAGACGCGCGCCCGGGACATCGCGGAGCACGCGCGCGAACGCCTCCAACACGACATCGACCGCCTTGTACTTACGCAGGCGTCCCAGGTGGACGACGGTGGGTGCCTCCGCGCGCGACGCACCCGGCAGCAGCCGGTAGCGGGCGTGATCGAGCCCGCACAACACCACGTCGATGCGCTCGCGCGCGATACCGCGCCGCACCAAGTCGTCGCGCGTGCTGGGGCTGATGGCGACGAAGCGCGACGCGCGATACACCAGCGGGATCAGCGCTTCCCATGCCAGCACGTAGGCGGCGAACAACGGATTGGTCTCGCGAAACACCGTGGTCCCGAACAGGTGCGGTATCACGGCCGCGACCGGCGCGCGCGTGTAAAGCGGCATCAAGAACGGGATCTTGTTGATATCCTCGACCACGAGGTCCACATCGCGCGCCCGCAGGGCGCGCCGCGCGATTCGAGGTAGGACGAAATTTGCGTTCCACCACGAGCCACCGCGCAGCACGCGGATCCCATCGACGACTTCTTCGGTCACGGAACCCGGAAACCCCGTCGCTACGAGCGTCACCGCGTGGCCGCGCGCCACCATGCGCGCGAGAATCTCGTGGAGATGGACCTCGGCGCCGCCCGCTTCCGGGTTCTTGATGTCGCGCCAGTTGACCGCGAGCAGGTGCAGCCGGGACCGCGTTTCCACTAGCGCTTCCGCCCCAGGACGCCGATCACCATCGACGTCGCCATGCGCACGCGGTGTGGCACCGCGCGCCGTGCGGATGCGCGCGCGCGCACCATCCCGGGCAAGGGGTGCATGGGTAGGCGCACGCCGGCCTTCAAGAGCACGCGGCGCACGCCGCGATACCACACGGGCGGAAACAAATTCTCGCCGTAGGCGCCCACCACGTCGAAGCCGGCCGCGCGCACCAGTGACGTCAGCTCGCGCGCGGAGAACTCCGTCTCCCACCCGGCGAACCAGCGGCCGAGCGCCATCAGCGCGTGTTTCATCACGGTGTAGTAGTGGTAGCGCTGGGGAACGTCGACCAGGAGGTATCCGCCCGGGCGCAGCACGCGGTGGTTCTCGCGCAGGAGCGCCAAGGGATCGCGGAAGTGCTCCAACAGTCCCTGGTGGAACACGACGTCGAACGATTGATCGCGAAACGGGAGCGCCAGCGCGTCGCCGGCCACGATGCGCAACTCGTGGCCCGCCGCCCGCTCGGGCGCGGACGCCTCGCGCATGATGCGAAGCGATTCGTCGCTGTAGTCGAGCGTCCACACCCGCGCCCCGAGCGCTGACAACGCCACGCTGTCGCGCCCCGTCCCCGCGCCCACTTCCAGCACGCGCCGGCCCGCGAGGTCGAGCTTCGCGGAGAGGAAAGCGACCACGCGGCCGTCGTTGGCGTACACGTCGTCGAGTCCCGGCGACGACGACCAGAATTCTTCCCAATGTTTCTTTTCGGACGAACGCGGCATGCGGGGATGGAACGACGCGCCTTAGAATCCGACCAGCAGCCGCTCGGCCAGAACGGGCGGGAGACCGGCCTTGAGGATCTTCTCGGCCGCTTTCTCGCGGTCGTAGCGCACCCGGAACAGGCGCGCGGCGTCGGTCTGGTCGTCGAACACGACGTAGGAGGCGTCCGGATTGCCGTCGCGCGGCTGCCCGACGCTGCCCACGTTGATCACGTAGCGTTGCTTGGCCAGGTCGAGCATCAGGGGGCCGTCGCTCGGGAAGCGCTGCGCGGTGCCGTCGTCGACGAACACCACCGGCGAGTGCGAATGACCGATGAAGGCCGCGCGGTGGGGCGCCATGGCTTGGAAGGCGCGCTCGGCACCGACCTGGTCGAGTACGTATTCCCAGTCCTCGGGCCGGTACGGGGACGCGTGTACTCCCATGATGCGCGCGTGGTCGCGGTACACGTAGGGCAGCGTGCGCAGGAACTCCGCATTGTCGGGGGTGAGCCGCAGCGCACTGTAGTGGATGCCCTCGAGCGCCACCTCGTGGAAGTAGGCGCGCTCGCGCGCGTCGACCACCGCGGCGTCGTGGTTGCCCTTGAGGCACGCGACCACCGGCAATGCGCGCACGCGGTCAACGCACTCGTTGGGGTTGGCGCCGTAGCCGATGACGTCGCCGAGACACAGGTGGAATCCCACGCCCTGCTCGGCCGCGTGCGCGAGAACCGCTTCCAGCGACTCCAGGTTCCCGTGCACGTCGGAGAAGATCGCGTACTTCACGCGCCGTCCTTTCGGAATTCCTTGACGAACCTGTCGACCAGCCCATTCACGAAGCGCCCCGCTTCCTCCGAGCTGAAGCGGTGTGCGACCTCGATGGCCTCGTCGATGATCACGCGCCCGGGCACGTCGGGAAAATAGAGCACTTCCGCGAGCGCAAAGCGCAGGATGTTGCGATCGACCAGCGACACGCGGCTCGGGTCCCAGTTCTCGAGCAGCGACTGGATGACACCGTCGAGGTCGCCTTTCTTCTCCATCGTTTTCAAGAACAACGCGCGCGCGTACTGCGCCGTCTCATCGGAGGGCGAGCGGCGGCCGATTTGTTCTTCGATGATATCGTGCGTGGACCGCTCCGAGAACTCCGCCTCGTACAACGCCTGCAGCACGATCTCCCTGGCCCTCCGTCGTTTCCCCATCGATCAGTTCCGGAACTGGCTCATCAGCTCGACCAACGCCACCGCAGCGTTCCACCCCGCGTTACCGTGCTTGCCGCCCGCGCGGTCGACGGCCTGCTCGAGCGTGTCCGTGGTGAGCAGCGCGAGCGTCATGGGAACGCCAGACGACAACGCCGCCGATTCGATGGCCTGGGTCACGGTTTGCGACAGTACCTGGTAATGGTCGGTTTCTCCACGCACGATCGCGCCGGTCCACACCACCCCATCGGCCTTACCGTCGCGCGCGACCTTGGTCGCGAGCTGCGGGACCTCGAAGGCACCGGCCACCCAGTATATATCGATCGCGTCGGAAGCAACACCGTGTTGCGTGAGCGCGGCCACCGCCCCCTCGACCAGGCGCCGGGTCACGACTTCGTTGAAGCGACTCGCCACCACCGCCACCCGCCGGCCGGTGGCGTCGAAGCGCCCGCGCACCTCATTGGGCATGCTTGCCCCTCGTGCGCGGCCCCGCGCTCGCGAGCGTCTGGGAGAGCAGGTGGCCCAGCTTGTCGCGCTTGGCGGCCAGGTAGCCGCGGTTGACCTCGTTGGCCGGTATCTCGATGGGCACGCGATCGACGACCTCGAGCCCGTGGGCCGACAACCCGACCACCTTCTTGGGGTTGTTGGTCAAGAGCAGGATCTTCCCCACGCCCAGGTCGCCCAGGATCTGCGCGCCCACACCGTAGTCGCGCAGGTCGGCCGGGAATCCCAGCGCTTCGTTCGCTTCGACCGTGTCGTGCCCGGCGTCTTGCAGGGCATACGCGCGAATCTTGTTCTCCAACCCGATGCCGCGGCCCTCCTGGTTCATGTAGAGGAGCACGCCGGCGCCGGCCTGCTCGATCTTGGCCATGGCGGTATGCAGCTGCTGGCCGCAGTCGCAGCGCAGCGACCCGAACACGTCCCCCGTGAAGCACTGCGAGTGCACACGTACCAGCGCGGGCTGGTCGCGCTGGATGGTGCCCTTGACCAGCGCGATGTGGTTGTGTCCGCTCGCGAGGCTCCGATACAGATGAAGCGTGAACTCGCCGTACTCGGTGGGAAACCGAATCGATTCGACCTTCTCCACCAGTCGTTCGTGGCGACGGCGGTACGCGATCAAGTCGGCGATGGTCACCATCTCCAGCTTCAGTTGGTCGGAGATCTCTTGCAGGCGCGGCAGCCGTGCCATGGAGCCGTCGTCGTCCAACACCTCGCACAGGACTCCCACCGGCGCCAAGCCCGCCAGGCGGGCGAGGTCGACGGAGGCCTCGGTGTGCCCCGCGCGGCGCAGTACACCGCCCGGCTTCGCAACCAGCGGAAACACGTGACCGGGGCGCGCGAAGTCCTCGGGGCGCGTCGATGGATCCACCAGCGCGCGAATGGTGGCGGCGCGGTCGTGCGCGCTGATGCCGGTCGTGGTCCCGCCCACCAGGTCGATCGAAATGTCCGGCAGTGTGACGGGAACG
>JAKEHA010000104.1 GCA_022615275.1 Candidatus Latescibacterota bacterium | reverse complement strand
CGTCCACACCGGCGACAGCGTGACCGTGGCCCCCGTGCAAACGCTGCGCGACCCCGAGTACCAGCGCATGCGCGACGCGGCCTTCAAGATCATGCATCTGGTCGGTATCTGGGGCGGGGCCAACGTGCAGTTCGCGCTCGAGCCGATGACGGGGCGCATGGTCGTGATCGAGATGAACCCGCGCGTATCGCGCTCGTCGGCATTGGCCAGCAAGGCGACCGGCTACCCGATCGCGAAGGTGGCGGCGCGCCTGGCGCTGGGCTACACGCTGGCCGAATTGCCCAACGACATCGTGGGCACCATCCCGGCCGCGTTCGAACCCTCGCTCGACTATGTCGTGGTCAAGATCCCGCGCTGGAACTTCGAGAAGTTCAAGGGCGTCGAGGACGTCTTGGGCTCGCAGATGAAGTCGATCGGCGAGGTGATGGCGCTCGGGCGCACCTTCAACGAGGCCCTGCAGAAAGCACTGCGCTCGCTGGAGTCCGACTGGGCGGGCCTCGACTCGGTCGAATTCGTGCCCGAGGACCTGGAGGCGCTCCTCGCCACGCCGAACTCGATGCGCATCTTCGCGGTCAAGGCGGCGTATGCGGCGGGGTGGAGTACGGAGAAGATTTACCAGCTCACCAAGATCGATCCTTGGTTCTTGGAGAATTTTCGGGTCTTGGTCGCCTTCGAGAAGAGACTCGCTACGCTCGTCTTTCCGCCGGCCAACGACGTGATGCGCGACGCGAAGCGTCGCGGGTTCTCCGACCGCCAGCTCGCCACCTTGTGGCGCGTCGACGAAGAAGACGTGATTCGCGCGCGCGAATCGATGGACATTCATCCCGTGGTCAAGATGGTCGACACCTGCGCGGGCGAGTTCGAGGCGCGCACACCCTACTACTACGTGGTCTACGACGACGAATGCGATGTCGAGACCGATACGCGGCGCGCGCGCGGTAGCAAGTCCAAGGTCGTGATTCTGGGCAGCGGCCCCAACCGCATCGGTCAAGGAATCGAGTTCGACTACTGCTGCGTGCACGCGGCCATGGCGCTGCGCGATGCCGGCTACGAGTCGATCATGGTCAACTGCAACCCCGAGACCGTGAGTACCGACTTCGACATATCCGACCGCCTCTACTTCGAGCCGGTCGCGTACGAACACGTGATGGCGATCGTGCGCAAGGAGAAGCCCCTCGGCGTCATCTTCCAGTTCGGCGGCCAGACGCCCTTGAAGCTCCTGCACCGCCTCGCGCAAGCGGGCGTCACCGTGCTCGGGACCGGCGTCGAGGCGGTCGATCGCGCCGAGGACCGCGAGCGCTGCCACGACCTCATGAAGGGCCTCGGCATCAAGCACCCGCCGTGCGCATTCGCCTCCACGCGCGAGGACACCATTCGCGAGGCCAACCAGCTCGGGTACCCCGTGCTCTTGCGCCCGCCCTACGTGCTCGGCGGCCGCTCCATGGAGCTCGTGCGCGGCGAGGACGAGATTCTCTCCTGCGTCGACTCGGCGCTCGCCTCGAGCGGGTCGCGCGCACTCATGATCGACAAGTTCATCGAAGGCGCGGTCGAAGTCGACGTCGACTGCGTGAGCGATGGAGACAATGTCGCCATAGCAGGCATAATGGAGCACATGGAAGAGGCCGGCATTCACTCCGGCGATTCCAGCTGCGTGCTGCCGCCGCTCGCACTCGAGGACGAGATCATCGAGCAGATCAAGGAGCACACGGTGCGCGTGGCGCGGGCGCTGCGCGTGATCGGGTTGATGAACGCCCAGTACGCCATCAAGGACAACAAGATCTACTGCTTCGAGATCAACCCGCGCGCCTCGCGCACGGTCCCGTACGTGAGCAAGGCCACCGGCGTGCCGTGGGTCAAGCTGGCCACGCGCGTGGTGATGGGCGAGAAGCTCGACATGGCCACGTACGGCGAGACCATCGTGCCGGACTATATGTCGGTGAAGGCGCCGGTGTTTCCGTTCGACAAGTTCCCCGGCGTCGACTCGATCCTGGGGCCCGAGATGAGATCGACCGGCGAGGTGATGGGGATCGGCGAGACCTTCGACGAAGCCTTCATTAAGGCGCAGCTCGCGGCGGGGTACCGCATTCCCAAGGGGAGCCACGTGTTCATCTCGGTGGCCAACCGCTACAAGCGCAAGGTGATCTTTCCGGTCAAGGCGCTGCGCGACATGGGCTACAAGATGGTCGCGACCCCGGGGATGGCGCGCGTGCTGCGTTCGCACGGAATCCCCGCGCGCGAGGTGCACAAGATCAACGAAGGCGACTACGGACTGCTGGAAATGATCGAAGACGGCACCATCCAACTGGTGGTCAACATGGCCTGGAGCAAGGCCGCCATCGAAGACGACAAGTTCATTCGGCTGGCCGCGAACAAGATGAAGGTGCCGTGCATCACCACCATGGCCGGCTTCCACGCGCTGGTGCTGGGGTTGCACACCGTCACCGGCGGGCCCGTGCACGTCGAATCGCTGCAGAACTACAACGCGCGCTTGCAGCGGGCGACCGCGGTGGCGCCCGGCGTCGACGACACCGGGGCCGCGCCGCAAGCCGTCGGCGAGGCCGCGTGAGCGTCCCCGTCTCCGCCGTCGTACTCACCCAGAACAACGCGTCCATCGTGGCGCGCTGCATTCGCAGCCTCTCCTTCGCCGACGACATCGTGGTGGTCGACGCGGAGAGCAGCGACGATACCG
>JAKEHA010000103.1 GCA_022615275.1 Candidatus Latescibacterota bacterium | reverse complement strand
TGCTCGGCCAGCAGATCCTCGATCGTGGAGAGCTGAACCTCCAGCTCACCCAGTTGGGTGACACTGGTCATCAATTGACGCTGGGCCGTGAGCAGCGACTCGGCGCTCACGGTATCGCGCGCGGCGGCGATGGCGGCCGACATCTGCTTCAAGAGCAGATAGCGCTGGTCGAGCATTTGGGGGTGGTCGGCGCGCGTGCGCGTCATCCGAACCCTTAGCAGATCCAGCTGCGCGCGGATGAACACACGATTGTCCTTGAGGAACTTGAGGCTCGAGTACTTCGTCTCCTTGGCTTCCGCGCGCTTGACCTCGATGGACTCGACGACGCCGAGGGAGTCGGCGTCCGTTTGGGCGGCAACCCATACCGGGCACGCCGCCAGCAAGGGAAGTGCGAACACGAGCGAGAAGGTCCGCATGGTGCTAACCTCTCAACGTCCTCACGACGTCGCCGTTGGACGCGTCGACGATGACGAACAGCATGGGTTGCGAATCGGACGCGTACACGACCGCCCACGTGGTGGCGTCGGGCTTCTTCTCGTGGAACGCGCCCCGTATTAGGAGCATCGCGGCCAGGTGTCCGTTGAACTCCCGGCAGTACTTCTGTCCCGCTTTCTGCTCCGCCGCCACGCGCGCGGCATGGCTGTCGATCCATTCCTCCATGAGCGGCACCGGCTCGAAGTCGAAGCTCAAATCGGAGGCTTCGAGCACCTTGCCCTCGCGCACCGTGTAGCCGCGCGCCTTGGCCTTGACGGGCGAATAGAACAGGTATCCCCAGCGAATCGCGCGCCCGTCGGGGCCCACCATCTCGTCGTTCTCCAGATAGACCAGCTGCGCGTCCGCGGCCCATGACTCGGCCGCGTCGCGCGCGATCTCGAGACCCGCGCGGGCGGAGAAGGGGGACGGGTCGCCGGCTCGGGCCGAAACGGCCACGGCCGCGAACAGGGCGGCGATCATCACGAAACGACGCATGGACGACTCTCCTAGAGCAGGTACGAAATCCCGACGCCGAACTCGAAGTTCTGGTAGTCCTGGCGCGCCTGCGACGACACCCCGGACTCGAACATGTAGTTGCGGAACTCGAAGCGCAACGCCGTGTGCTTCTTGACGAAGAAGTCCAGCCCGACGCCCCAGTTGAACGTGGTCTCGGTCTCGCCCTCCATGATGGAGCTGCCCGCACCGCCGGTCACGAAGGGTACGAGCTGGCGCCCGGGCAGCACCTTCCACGTGAGGTTCATGGCGTAGAACAGCATGTGGAAGTCTTCCTCCTCGAGGGTGAGTCCGAACAGCGATTCCACGATCTCGGCCGGCCGCACGATGTGCGTGTAGCCGATGGTGCCGTCGATCTCGATGAACTCGAAGAGGTAGTAACCGATGTGGCCGCCGAAGACCAAGGAGTTGGACTTGCGGTCGAAGGAGTAGCCGCCGGTGTAGCCGGTCAAGGCGAAGCTGCCCACGCGCGAGAACAACTTCGGGTTGGGGCGGAACTCCAGGTCCGACATGTCGTCGAACTCCTCGCACAAAGACGAGTGGATCCAGCCCGTGATGGTGTCGGACAGGCGGACGTTGTACCACTCCTCGCGCTTGGCGATGACCAGGAACTCGGATCCCTTCGAGTAGACGCCGACGATGGAGAAGGTGTTGCCCGGGCCGCTGCGAACGACGTTGTTGCCGTCCTTCGACAGGCGGACCTTCTTCTCCGTGAGAACGTGGGGGGCGTTGAGCTCGAGCTCGTTCGCGGGCGCGGGCGTCTCGGTCTGCGCGGCGCCGACGACGGGCATCCCCGCCAGGGCCAGGGACAGACAAACTCCCCACGCGTGTGTGCTTCGATACATGGCGATTCCTTCGCTCGGTTCCGAGTCGAACCGGTCAATCGAGATTCCACAACCAGGCTGCCTGCACGCGCAGGCTCCACTGGTCGAAACGCTCGCGCGCTTCGACGATTTCGTCGCCATTGCGGTGCGCCGTATCCAGGGAGAAACTCGTATGTTCTGCTTGCAAGGCGAGCGCCAGTTGGGCGGTCAGGTCGCCACGAATTTCGATGCCGAAGCCGTAATCCCACTCCGAGATGGAATCGAATGCGACCGTGATGGGGGCGCCCGCGCCGGGGTCGAACGTCATCTCGTCGGGGTCGTAGGCGAGGAACAACCGACCGCCATGCACCGTTCCCCACACCTCCACACCACGATAGGAAACCATGCGCCCTTGTCCGATCCACTCCAGGCCGGTGAGGTTGACGCGCGGCGCCTGCGTCTGGCCCGGAATGCCGATCGCCTGCGTCGTGTGCGCGAGCCACAGGCGCGCGCCGGTGGCGAAGCGCCCGTGGTACACGGTCGCCTGCGCGCCGGTTTGCAGGGTCGGGGTCACGTCCCAGCGATAGTCGTCGAGGTGGGAGTCCAACGAGATGCCGCCGAGCATCGCGCCCACGCCGATGCGCCAGCCGGAATCCGCGCCCTCGGCGCGAACCGCCGTCGCAAACTGCACACAGAGGCAGAGTGCCAGCGCGCCGGCAACGAAACGCGTCGCCGCGAGGCTCATGGCACGATGGTGATCGGGAAGCCGGTGTGCAGGATCTCTTTGTCGGACGAAACGAACGGTGTGACGACGAGCGAGTCCTCGCCGTTGGCGAGCTCGATCTCGTCACCCTCGCCCAGGTACAGCACGAGGAACAGGCCGCCGCTGGTGAGCACGGCCGGGGGAACCTGCGCCGTGAACGAAAGATTGATGCTTTGCACCAAGTGATCCCAGCCGGTGATGGCGCGCGTGGCGCGACCGGCGGTGACGGAGTTGGCCAGAACCTGGTCGACGGAGCTCGCGCACTCCTCGGTGTGCTCGTCCGGATCGAGGCGCAGACTCAACGGGGTCAGGGTCGGACTGTAGCGAACTTCGGCGACCATGAATCCGGTGACGATGTCGCGGTAGGTGACGCGGCCGCTGACGCTTACGTTCAGCGGTTGGCTGGCCGAGCGAGACTGATTGGGTTGCGGCGCCACGCTGACCATTTCGAGCAGCGTCCAACGCTCGTCGACTTCGGGTTCGCCCAGGCAGCTGCCGAGTGCCAGCGCCCCCACGGCCGGGAGGACGACGACCCATCGGGATCGCCGTCCACCCGTACCGTGACCTTGCAGCTTCGTCGTCATCGAATTCGTCCTCGCCTACTTGACGAGCGCCATCTTGCCGGTGAGCTTGGCGGCGCCGACTTCCAATCGGTACAGATAAATGCCCGAGCTCACGGGCGTGCCGCGACGGTCGCGACCGTCCCAGCGCGCTTCGTGCGTGCCGCCGCCGATCTGGCCCGCGGCCAGCTCGCGCACGAACGCGCCGCGCACGTCGTAAATGCGCAGGCGATACGGCTGGCTGGGGCCCGCCGGGACCGCGAAGCGAATCGTCGTGCTCGGGTTGAACGGGTTGGGCGTGTTGCCGAGTAGCTCCAGGCGCTGCGGCATGGCCGGTCCGCCGGAACCGGACAACTCGATCGGCACCTCGACGGTGCTGGTCGATCCGTTGTCGTAGGTCGAGCGCGCGCGAATGGTAACGCGATAGCTGCCCGCATCCCACGCGGCCAGGTTGTCCTTGTCCGTGAAGCGAATCGTGCGCGTACCCGCGGCCAGCACGCCGGCGTCGTGGCGCGCGACCACTTGGCCGCTGGCCGGATCCACGACCTCGGCGCTGACGCTCGCGTGATCGGTCAGGGTGACGCGCACCGCGTTTTCGTTCTCCACGGGCGCGGCGTCGGTCAAATCGACGCCCAGGTTCAGGAGGCGAATTCCGTTCTCGCCGCCCCATTCCTCGACCAGGACTCCCGTGCCCTGTCCGGCGCGCGTCTGCTGTCCCGAGCGATGGTCGGTGACGTTCGCGAACACGACGTGGAAGGAGCGCGGTCTCTTGGTATTGGCGGTGAAACTGGCAACCGGTGTTAGCGCCGACGTGAACTTGGTGACGCGGCCCGCTTGCGGAGACGCCGCGTACACGTTGCCGAAATGGTCGGCGTCGAGCGAGGTGACCAGGCCCAAGCCGTGCGACGCAGCGCCCATCCACGCGAGCGACGAGCCGGTGTCGCGCAGGTGCACCAGGCGGCGGTTGTGGGCGTCGGACACGTAGACGTCGTCGTTGGCCACACCGTCGCGGCGGCCGACCGTGATCGCGGTCGGGCCGGCGAAGTACCCATCGCCACTGCCGAGGCTGCCGATGGCATCCGTCAGCGTGGCGCCGTTGGTGCCGAGGGCGTAGCGCCGGACCTCGTTCTTGCCGGTATTGGCGACGTAGAGCGCGTCGTCGCCCGCGTCGAACGGCGTCCCGCCGTCCGAGTGCGCCACACCGTACGGGTCGTTGAGATCGTCGATCGCGTACACCGGTTCCAGCCGGATGCGATCGAACTCGCTCACGGTACGGAACACGAGCACGCGGTCGTTGCCGCTATCGGCGACGTAGATCAATCCGCGGCCGTCGGTGCTCAAGCCGCGCGGCGACTTCAAGCGCCCGAAGCTGCTCGTCGCACCGTCGAAGGCGGCCAATCCCTGGCCGATTTCGCCCATCAAGAGCCGGCCCCACGCCGGGTCGGACACGATTTGGAAGTAACGCGCTTCCAGGTACGGAAAGCGGTCGTATACGTCCACGTTACCGACCACGACGGTGGCGTAGGGTTCGCCGAACAGGTCGCGCCCGAACTGCTCGTTGGCGACCCGCTTGGTGAGCACGTCCACCTGGGCTTCCGCCAGGTAAGGTGCGGGTTGGAACGTCTCGGCAGCGGCTTGCACCGCGCCCAGAACCAGGATGCTGATCATCAATGCTGTCCGGCTCATACCCGGCTCCTTTGTTTGGTCCGCCTTAGAACGCGATTTGCAGACCGGTTTCGAACACATCCGCGGAGAAATTGTTGCTGTTGAAATACCGTTCATATCCAAATGTCACTTGCGCGTTTGCACCGAGACGGCCGAAGAAGCGGTGCGGGTGCCACAGCACCTGGCCCCCGAAGAGGTGGGCGCCGAAGTCTCCCAGCCGATAGTCGCCCGTCTGGTAGCCATCGATCCCGCCCGCATCCGTGTACTCGATGCGGTAGAACTCCGACGGCAGCTGCGCGTAGTAGCGATAGCGATACCGAAATACGAATTCGTCGTTCACGTACTGATTGAGCTTCAAGCCGACCATGTGCGACTCCACACCCCAGTCGTCGCTGTAGAACCGGTAGTCGAGCTTGATGCTCGAGCGGTTGTAGACGTACTGGCTCAACCCGACGAACAGGTCGCGACGCGTACGCTGGTCGGGGTGACTCTCGGGGACGTTGGTCCCGGCCACGTACACGTTGCGATAGGGGTCGTGCTGGAGACCGCTGACCTGGTTGAACTCCGCGCCCACGCGCAGCACCGTGGTCTTGGTGACGACCTGGGTCGCGACCACGCTCCAATAGGTGGTCCTGCGATAGTCGGGGATGCCGGCGGTGTCCTGGTCCTCGAGCGGCTCGATGCTGTCCCAGCTGTAGCTGGCGCCGACCGCGATGTTGAGATTATCGCCGCGCACGTCACGGTTGAATCCGAGCGACACCATTTGCGCGAAGTAGTCGCTCTCCTTGGAGACGTAGTAGCCCGCGCTGTATCCGTGGTAGTCGACGCCGCCTTCGAACGAGTTGCGCGTCTTCACGTAGTCCTGGTACGGGTCGGCGCTGCTCGCGATGGGACGACTGGCGGACGTGATCGCGTCGGCTGCTTCCTGTGTGCCGGGCGGCGCCTCGATGGCGGGGATCACGACGCGGTCGTGCACCCACTGGAACGTCAAGCCCATGTTGTTCTGGAACTGCAAACCCGTGGTCACGTAGTGGCCGTACACGTCGACGCCTTCGACGTCCGTGTAGTAATTGAACAGATAGGACGCCGTGGTCTCGTCGATGCCGGCGCGCACGCACGGCGCCCACGCCGCGACCTGGACGCCCGCCAGCGCAATCGCCAGCAACCACGGGGTTCCCCGCGTATGCGTCACTTGCACGCGCATCCGCCGCCGGCGCCTCCCGCGCCCCCGGTCGAGCCCTCGCGGGCCTCGAGCCACTTCAACTCCCGCATCGCTTCGTCTTTCGAAGACGTCATGATGGGGTCGGCGAGGTGTTCCTTCTCGTACGGACGCACCGACGAGCAACCCGCCGCCATCGCGAGAGTGACTATCCACACGATTCGATGAACGCGTTTCATCGCGAGTCTCCGTTGTAGGGCGTCGTCGCCGACGAGCCCATGCCCGCCGCTTGCGGCGGTGTCTTGCGTCCCGAGAGCATCGAGTCGACCTTGCCCTTGAGCAGGGCCAATTCGTTTTGCGAACTCGTGCGCACGACACCGACCACCTTGCCGTCGCGGTCCAATAGATAGGTGCACGGCACGGACGGGAGGTCGAGCGCGCGCGCCAGCCCGTCCGGGCCGTCGTGCACGACCGTCAGCGACAAGCCCATCTCTTCCGCGAAGCGGCGCGCCTTGCGCGCGTCCTTGTCGATCGAGATCGCCACCACACGGGCACCGCGCTCTTTCCACTCGGCATTCCAGCCGTTGAACAGGGTTAGCTCCTTGCGGCAGGGCGCGCACCAGGTGGCCCAGAAGTTGACCACCACGACCTCGCCGCGCATCGCCGACAGCTTGGTCTTACCGCCGTCGAAAGAGGCCAGCTCGTGGTTGGCGAGCGTGGCGCCGGCGTCCGCCCCGACCGCGGTACCTCCGCCGGTCATCCCGGCGATCGCGAGTGCAACCGCCGCCGCATGCATGAGTCTTGGTGTCGTCACGTCGTTCGCTCCTTCGATTGGCCTAGCGATACTGCGCGCCGAGGATGACCCACAGGTTGAACATCTCCTTGTCGGAGGCATTCAGGAGCGTGTCGTGGTTCTTTCCGACACCCTCGTCGACACCCAGGAGGTAGTCGATGACCGGCGAACGGCGCGAGAACGCGGGCACGGTCACGTTGCGCGGTCCCATCTCGGACTCGCCCGAGAGATTGATGTACGCGCGCGGAAATACCTGGTTCTCCATGGTCGTGTCGGGCACGGCCGTGAGGTCGAGGTCGCCCGCGGGCGGAATCGTGTCGGGGGGCACGTCGGTCGTGTACGTCGGCTGGTGGCACGACACGCAATTGGCTGCGACGAGCGGACCGATGTGGTCGCGATAGTTGATGAAGCGATACCCCGACGGCGGAGTATTGAGATCCGTCGGCGGCAACCCGGCCGCGATCGGGTTCGGGTTCGGGTTGAACGTCTGGTTCAACATGCGGTCCTGGTGACAGCCCGCACACTTGGTGATCTCTTCGCCCGGGCGCATGTAGAGCCAGGTGCGCTTGGTCACGAAGCTGCGGTTCAGTCCGTCCAGGGTGGCCCACGCAATGGGCGTGTTGGCCGGCACACGGATGCGGAACGAGCCGTCCGCGTGTACGGGCGCGAAGCCCAGGATCGCGCGCTTCTCGAACTCGTTGGCCGAGAAGTCGTTCGGCTCGCCTTGTGCGGTCGGAATGCCGACGACGACCACCACCGAATCGATGGCGTCGACACCGGTGGCACCCTGTTGGGGCACTTCCTGACCGTCGTTGTTTGCGCGGTTGAAGACCGTGTTGGCCAAAATGACGCCGTCGGTGCGATTCAAATCGACCGTCGACGGAATGACCGGCGGACGCGCGCGCGGCGCCAATAGCTGCGCGTCGTACTCGTTGTA
>JAKEHA010000102.1 GCA_022615275.1 Candidatus Latescibacterota bacterium | reverse complement strand
TTCATGTATTTGGCGCCGGCGTGGATGTTGGGCTCGGTGACGGTGATATCGCCCACCTTCAAGGACGCGCCCGTCTCGGGCATGACTTGCATGATGCCGATCGCGCCCACGGGACTGCGCACGCTCTGGTCGAGCTTCGATTCCTGAAAGCCCTGGGCCGCCAGCATGATCGGGTCGAAGCCGTACTGCGCGCCGTACTTCTCGAACAGCGCGACCGTTTCCTCGAAACGCTTCCAGTCGTTGCGCCCGGTGGGATCCTGCAGGCGCTTGACCTGCTTGTTGTACTGCGCGAAACGGTAGGGGATCGTGCCGCGCTGCTTCTCATACTTGAAGTAGAACTCGTTGAGCTCGGCCAGCAGCAGCGGGCTGTTCTTTCGATACGCCCAGCCGACGTGGGCGCCGGTTCGCACGGCGACGTTCTCGTTCACGATCAAGTTGGGGAGAATCTTCGCCCACATCTTCGCCTTCCAGTCGTCCACCACGATGATGTCGATCACGCCGGCGTCCAGCATCTCCATGAGATCTTCGTCTTCCACCATGTCGGGGATGGGGACGAGCTTCACCGGCGGTTTGCCTTCCCGTTGGAAGCGCGCGTTGAGCGCTTGCAGGCTCTGGTGGTAGCTGGACGACGCGCGCACGTGCACGGTCTGGCCCGACAGTTCGTCGACAGACGCCACGGCACCGCGCCGCTTGCTGGTCAATACGAGCTCCGAGACTTCCATCAGGTCGGGTGGCGCGATGAAATCCACCTGGCGCAGGCGTTCATCGGTGACGGTGAGGTTGCCGGCGGCGATGTCGCCCTTGCCCGCGAGCAGATCGGGGATCAGGTTTTCGCGCGATGTAGGAATGAGAAAGACGGTAATGGGCCGGTTGTGGAGCTTGCGGCGGTACTTCTGGTTCAGGAATTCTTCGAAGTCGCGCACCAACTCGGCGGTGAGCCCGCGCTCCTTGCCCTTGTCGTTGAAATAGAGCGTGCGGCCGGGCGGAACCAGGACGCGCACGAAGCGATGCTCGAGCATCCCGTCGAAATCGCCCAGCCGCGGCTTGAGCGACTTGCCCGGCTTGGGTCCGCGCAGCGTGTCCTCCGCGTTCAGCACCGTCGCCGCGGATAGAGCAGCGACGACGATCGCGGTGACGAAGGCTCGACGGTGGCGCATCATGTCACTTCGCGGGCTTGTAGTACGTCAGCGCCTCCGGCATGAGCTGCTTGAGATTCGCGATGCGGGTTTCATCGGAGGGATGCGTGCTCAAAATCTCGGGCGGCGAACCGCCTTCGCCCTTGCTGGCGGCCATGCGCTCCCAGAACGGTACCGCCGACTTGGGGTCGTAGCCGGCCATGGCCATGAAGATGAGGCCCAAGTGGTCGGCTTCGCTTTCCTGCTTGCGGCCGAATGGCATCAACGCGCCGAAGGTCGAACCGATGCCAAACGCGGTCGCGGCCATCTGCCTAGTTTGAGTCGAGTTCTTCGCCAGCGCGACGTCGAGAGCGACGCTCCCGTACTGCGCCAGCATGGCCTGGCTCATGCGCTCGTTGCCGTGCTTCGCCACCGCGTGCGCGACTTCGTGTCCCATGACCACCGCGACGCCGGTTTCGTCTTTGCACACGGGGAGAATACCGGTATAGAAGGCCACTTTCCCGCCCGGCATGCACCACGCGTTCAACTCGTCGCTTTCGATCAGATTGAATTCCCAATCATAGCCGGCGAGCTGGCTCGACTGTCCCTTGGATGCGAAGTACTCTTCGACCGCCTTCTGGATGCGCGCGCCGCAGCGCTTGACCATCGCGGTCTGCTCTTTGTTGGTGGAAAGCGGGTAGTTCATGAGAACGGTGTCGTACTGCGCCGACGCCATGGCCATGACCTGGCCGTCGTCGACCAGGTTCAACTGCCGTCGGCCGGTGATGGGGACGGTCCCGCACGACCAGAGAACGACGGCCGTCAGGCCGGCGGCGACCGACAACTGAAGTGCTCGAATCCACCGATGTGACATGGTTCTCATCTCCTCCCAAGACGACTATTGACGAGCCTCGGGGACGATGGTCAGCGTCACACGCTTGCCGTCGCGCACGACGACGATCGGCACCGCCTCGCCGATCTTGAGCGCGTCCATGGCATAGGTGTAGTCGTAGATGTTCTTGATCGCCTTGCCCGCGCACTCGACGATGACGTCGCCGCCCTGCAGGCCGGCCTTCTCGGCGGGGCCCCCCGCCTTGACACCCGAGAGCTTGATGCCTTCGATCTCGCCGGGCGCGTAGTCGGGGATGGTGCCCAGGTACACGCGCATCGACGCGCGCGAGCCCTGGTGCGCCGAGGTCGGCGCCACCTTGACATAGGCCGGGGGTGCGTCTCGCTTCATGAGATCGATGGTCAAGTTGGTGACGAGCTTCGCCACACGCGCCATGTCGTCGTAGTTGAGCGTCTCGACGTCGTCGGTGGGACGATGGTAGTCCTCGTGGTTCCCCGAGAAGAACGCGAGCACGGGGATGCCCTTGGGATAGAACGCGGTGACGTCGGTGGGAAGATAGGGGTCGTCGTCGAGCTTGGCGTTGAAACCGACCGGCACGTTGTTCTTCTCGACCAGCCCCTTCCACGCGTCCGACGACCCCACGCCCTGCACGATCAGCGTGTTGTCCTTGATGCGGCCTACCATGTCGAAATTGACGTACGCGACGATGCGCTCTTTCGGCACAAGCGGGTGTTCGACGAAGTAGTTCGACCCGATGATGCCCAGCTCCTCGCCCGACCACGCGGCGAAGACGATTTCGTAGGGGAACAAGTCGGGGTGACGGCCGCGCATGTCGGATAGCGCGTGCGCGATCTCCATCATGGTGGAGGTCCCGGAGGCGTTGTCGTCCGCGCCGTTGTGAATCTGGCCTTCTTCGCCCTTGCGCGCGAGCGAGTTGTCCTCGCCGTGGCCGAGGTGATCGTAGTGCGCGCCGATCACGATCACGGGCGCGTCCTTCTTCTCGAAGGCGGGGAGGTGCGCGATCACGTTGCGGCCCTCACCCATCTCGCGCTCGATCTTGGTCGTCAGCGACACCGTGACGCCGGGGAGATCGAACGTGCCGACCGCGTGCGGGTTCTCGACGTCGAGCGCGTCCTGCACTTCCTTCAGCGTTTGGTTGTGGCCCTTTAGCATCTCGTCCGCGACAGTACCGCTCACCGAAGCCACCGGAATCCCCGAGCCCGACATCGACTGGTCGAAGCCGAGCTTCGAGAGCGCGCCTGCGTTGGGCGAGTTGGGACCGGTGACGAAGAGCAATGCCTTAGCACCCTTCTCGCGCGCGATCATCGCCTTGTAGCGCGCACCGGCGTACATATTGAGCTCCATGCGGCGGTCCATTTCGACGCCTTCGGGGACGTAGTTCAACACCAGCACGACCTTGTCCTTGACGTCGAGGTCGCCGTAGGAGTCGTAGGCGCCGGTGCCGGGCGTCTTCAAACCGAAGCCCGCGAACGCGACGGGGCCTTCGACGGTCGCGTTCTCGCTGAAGGCGAGCGGTCGGAAATCTTCCTCCACCTTCAACGTGCGCGTCTTCTCGCCGGTTTTCAATGTAAGTCGGTTGTCCTTCGTAACCACTTTGACACCGGACGTGAACGGAAACGTCTGGAAGTAGCCGGCCTTCTCGTCGAAGGGCATCACACCCATGTCGCGGAAGCGCTTCGCGAGGTAGTCCGCGCAGGCCTGCTCGCCCTTGGAGCCGGTCATGCGGCCTTCCATGTCGTCGGAGGCCAGTACGGAGACGTCGTTCTTCAGGTCACTCGCGCGAATCTCGGGTGAAAACGATACGTTCGCGCCGGATGCGGAGCGCTCCAACGGAGCGCGGTAGGTGGCGCGGCCGCCGTCGACGCCGGTGTGGTCCATGCGCGAGAACCCGCGCGAGAGCGCGGCACGCGCCGCCTCGTGGTTCCAGTCCGCGATGAAGATCTGCGAAGTCTTGTCGCTGGTGCGGTTCGACGTCCACGCGAGTTGCTTGCCGTCGGGGGAGAAGACCGGCAGTCCGTCGAAGCCGTCCGTGTAGGTGACGCGCACAGGGTCCTTCTCGCCGTGCGCGTCGACCATGTACAGCTCGAAGTTCTCGAAGCCCATCTTGTTGGCGGTGAAGATCACGTACTCGCCGCTGGGATGAAAATACGGCGCCCACGACATCGCGCCGAAATCGGTGACCTGGACGACGTCGCTGCCGTCGGGCTTCATCGTGAACACGTTGGCGATGGTGCCGTCTTCGCTGAAACGGCGCCACACGATGCGCGAGCCGTCGGGCGTGAAGAAGGGGCCGCCGTCGTAGCCGGGTTCGCTGGTGAGTTGCTCGACGCCGGTGCCGTCGGCGCGCATGACGAAAATATCCGCGAAGTACGACAGATCGACCGCGGCCTTCTCGGCTTCCTTCTCCGTGAGTTCATTGGTCCGGTTGTAGTGGTTGCGGTTGGACGAGAAGACGATCCACGCGCCGTCGGGCGAGAACGAGCACTCGGCGTCGTAGCCGGGCGCGTCGGTGAGTCGCTTCGCGTCCGAGCCGTCGAACTTGGTCGAAAAGACGTCGTAGGTCTCGTCGTAGTCCCACGCGTAGCGGCGCTGCTTGCCGGCGGCGCGGTTATCGATCTCCATCTTCTGCTTCGCCGCCGCGTCCGGGTCCAGGTGCGTCGACGCGAAGATGACGCGCTCGTTCTTGGGGTCGAAGTAGGCACACGTCGTCTTGCCGGTCCCGTTCGACACGCGGTGCACGTCGCCGGTTTCCAACGAGAGCATATAAATCTGGTAGAACGGATTGTCCTTCTCACGCTCGGCCTGAAACACGAAGCGCTTGCCGTCGGGGGAGAAGTAGCCCTCGCCCGCGCGCTTGCCCTCGAAGGTGAGCTGGCGGACGCGGGATAGATACGTGGACTCGCTGGGCGAATCGCCGGTTGCGAGGGCCACGGACACGGCCGCGACGAAGATGGCGAACGGAACCCCAAATCGCATGAGACGCTCCTTATATCGCTTGCGGCAGGATGAGCCCCATCCTACCGCAGGAAGCCCCCCGCGCCAAGCCCCGCCAACTTTCCCCCGGCTGGGGTGTAGTCCATGTGGCGACGCTGAAACGATTGATGAGAACGGCGGCGTGTCGGGTAGCCCGTGGAAGAATAACGCTGTGGCTGGCTATCGCACGTGGTCAAAGCGGGTCCGGTACCCGCCGCCTCATCATCTTCAGTGCCGCCTTTTTCATTATTGTCCCACCGTTCACTTCCCGGTACCCTTTCCCCCGGCGCTTTCCCGAACCACTCCCGGAAACCGAAGGGGGTCTCCATGGAGATCAACTACTGGGCCGTCCTCGTGGCGGCATTGTCGGGCTTCGCAGTCGGTGCGTTATGGTACGGACCGCTGCTCGGCAGGCAGTGGATGGCCGCGTCCGGTGTCACCGAAGCCGACGTCAAGAACACCAACTTCCCCAAGGTTTACGGCCTCACCTTCCTGATGAGTCTGGTCTCCGCGTACGTGCTGGCACACGTGGTGGGTCAGTTCGACGCGACGACGGCGAAGGCGGGCGCACAGGCCGGTTTCTGGCTGTGGCTGGGCTTCATCATCACGGTACAAATTACCGACGCGTTGTTCAATCGCGGCAGCATGCGCCTGGTATCGATCGACGCCGGATACCGTTTGATCTGGTTGGTGGTGATGGGGGTCATTCTCGCGGTGTGGCGGTAGCCGGGTTTCCGTTTTCGTTGCGAGTCGAACCTCGTCGGCGGTCGTAAGGGCGCCATCGACGACCATGAGCTTTTTGTCGTATCTCGAATGCAGCCAGTGCGGACGGCGTTACGACGCCGACTCGCTTCGCGGCTTGTGCGACGATTGTCGTCGTCCGCTGCTCGCGCGCTACGACTTGCGCGCGGCGAGCCGTGCGATCGACCGTGCTGCGGTCCAGGGCCGCGCGCGCGATGTCTGGCGTTTCCACGAGCTGCAACCGGTCCGCGACGCCCGCTTCCGGTTGTCCCTCGGCGAAGCCGGGACCCCACTGGTTCGCGCCTCGCGATTGGCGGCCGCACTCGGGTTCCCGGACGACACGCTCTTCATCAAGGACGAGAG
>JAKEHA010000101.1 GCA_022615275.1 Candidatus Latescibacterota bacterium | reverse complement strand
GGAAGGGTCGTTCGGTTCCATCTGGATCTACAAGGGCGAGAACTTCGGGCGGCCGATGGGTGAAGTTTCCGACTGGAGCGCGGAGGTCGAGGCTCCGGTCGAAGTGACGGCGCCGATGGTGTCGAGCGAGGAGAACGCGTTCGACGATCGTGCGGGGGACATCGAAGGAGAGACCGATGGAGAATCCGAACCTCGATAACATCGTCCTGGCGCTGCTCTTCGCCGCCGACGAGCCGCTCTCGGCGCGCAAGATCGCGGCGACGATCGAAGACGTCACCACCGCGGACGTCAAGGAAGCGATCGAGAAGTGGAACGCGCGCGCCGACCAGGAGGCGTGGAGCATCGCGATCGAGCAGGTCGCGGGCGGTTACCGCCTGGCGACGCGGCCCGAGTACGCGCCCTATGTGTCGCGCCTGTATCAAGGACGCCGCCGCTTCCGTCTCTCTCGCGCCGGATTGGAAACCCTTGCTATCGTCGCGTACAAGCAGCCCATCACGCGCGCCGAAATCGAAGCCATCCGCGGCGTGGGCGCGGGCTCGGTAGTGGCCAATCTGATGGAGCGCGGGCTGGTCGAGATCACCGGCAAGGCCAAGGTGCTGGGCGCGCCGTTCTTGTACGGCACCACGCCGGCGTTTCTGGAATACCTCGGGTTGAACTCGCTCAAGGACCTCCCGAGCATGGAGGATCTGGAGGCGCTACTCGCGAGCGAAGCGAGCGAAACGGCGTCCGAAGGCGACGAGATATCGGCGGGCACGCGGACGGGAGACGACGCCGCGCCCGCCCACGCGGACGCCGCCGAGTCGCGCGCGGCCAGCGCCACGCTGGGGCCGGACGTCGACGAGCCCGTCAATCGTCCCTTGTACGACGAAATCACGGAACAGCTGGGCGACGCGGTGGACGAGGAGGATGACGATGGACTCGACGCCGAAGACGACGAGCACGCCCGCGGCTAGCGCACCTCGCGCTTCCGCCGAGGAGATCCGTCTCAATCACTTCCTGGCCCAGGTCGGCATCGCGTCGCGGCGCGCGTGCGACGCCGTCATCGCCGCCGGACGCGTGCGCGTGAACGGACGCGTGGTACGCGAAATGGGAACGAAAGTGGCCGTCGGCGTCGATCATATTGAAGTCGACGGCGTCGCCGTCGGGAGAACGCCCAGGCGCATCGTCTTGCTCATGCACAAACCGAAGGGCATCGTGAGCACGGTGACCGACCCCGAAGGCCGGCCGACCGTCGCCGACCTCGCGCGGCGCGTGGTGCGCAAACAGCGCCTGTTTCCGGTCGGGCGCCTGGACGTCAATACGACCGGCGCCCTGCTCATCACCAACGACGGGTTCTTGTGCTACAAGCTGACGCACCCGCGCTACGAGATCGCGCGCGTCTACCACGTGCGCGTGCGCGGGCGCTTCGACGAATCGACCGAGCGGCGGCTGCAACACATGGCGAGCGAAGGCGCGCGCGAGCGCGCCACGCGCGCGCGGAGCGCGCGCGAGAAGAGCACGCGGCCGCGACCCGGCGTCGAGTTGGTGGCGAAGCTTCCCAAAGAGACCGTCTTGAAGATTACGCTGCTCGAAGGACGCAACCGCCAGGTGCGCAACATGATCGAAGCCGTCGGCCTGCACGTTACCGCCCTCAAGCGCGTGAGCTTCGGGCCGGTGTCGATCCGCGGGCTTCCCTTGGGTGCCATTCGCTCGCTCGACAAGAAGGAGCTCGATCGCCTCGAGGCCGCGGTGGGAGGAATCGGTGGGGATCGATAAGCGCGTGCGACCCAATGTGCGCGACATCCAGCGCTACGAGCCCGGCGAAGACCACCCGGGTGCGATCAAACTGTCGTCGAACGAGAACCCGCGCCCGCCGCACCCGAAGATCGTCGCAGCGGTGACGGCGGTCCTCGACGAGAGCAATCGCTATCCGGAATCGGGGAGCCCCGAGTTGACGCGCGCGCTGGCCGCGCACCACGGCGTGACACCCGATGAAGTGGTGGTCGGCAACGGCTCCAACGAATTGATCGACCTCTTGGTGCGCGCGTTCGTGGCCGCCCACGAGAACGTCGTGTATCCGGTCCCCAGCTTCATCGTCTACGGGTTGATTCCGAAGATCTGCGGGTGCAAGGGTGTGGGCGTCCCGTGCCGAGACTATCGGCTGGATCTACCCGCGATGCGCGCTGCCGTCGACGCCGACACGCGCATCGTATTCGTGTGCAATCCCAACAACCCGACCTCGACCTATGTAAACGCGAACGAAGTGAGCGCTTTTCTCGCCGGAGTTCCCGACGACGTGTTGGTCGTGATGGATGAGGCGTATATCGACTATGTCGACGCACCCGATTATCCGAATTCGATGCAGATTCGCCGCACGCGCGACAACGTCGTGGTGCTGCGCACTTTCTCGAAGTTCTTCGCCGTCGCCGGCGTGCGCGTGGGCTACGCGATCGCGCATCCCATCGTGGTCGACGCGGTCCACAAGGTGCGCCAGCCCTTCAACGTGAGCCGCCTCGCGCAGGCGGCCGGTCTGGGTGCGCTCGCGTGCGCGGACGAATTGAAGCCGTACGCCAAGGAGACCATCGCCGAGCGTGCGCGCGTGCGCGATGCGATCCTCAACCTCGGCTTGGTCTGCCCGCCTTCGCAGGCGAACTTCGTGTTCGTCGATCTAGGCGATTCCACCCTCGACTTGTTTACCGAGTTGTCGCAGCGCGGCGTGGTCGTGCGGCGGCTGGGCCAGTTTGGCTCCGCGCGCAACACCTACCGCATCACCGTCGGCACGCCGGCCGAGAACGACCGCCTGCTCGAAGCGCTGCG
>JAKEHA010000100.1 GCA_022615275.1 Candidatus Latescibacterota bacterium | reverse complement strand
GGGAAGCGACACGCGCACGGGACGCATCGTCCCGGTGTACCGGCTCACCAGCGGCGTCAGCCAGCGCTACCTACGGACACTCGTTGCACACGCGCTCGATACGTATCGCGACGTCGTGACGGAGAACCTGCCCGCGCGCCTGGTGGAAGAGGCGAACCTGCCCGCGCGCGCCGACGCGCTCCAGGCCATGCATTTCCCCGACGACGAAGGCATGCACGCGCGCGCGCTCGAGCGCATGAAGCTCGAAGAGCTGTTCTACATGCAGCTGATCTTGTCGGTGGTGCGTCGCCGGCGGGCGGCGCGCTCGGCCCGGCCGCGACTGGCGGTGGCGTTCGACCTCGAGCGCCGCTATCTCGAGAGCCTTCCCTTCGCGCTGACGCCCGCCCAGCGCCGCTCGCTCGACGAGATCCATCGAGACCTGACGACGGACCGTGGGATGAACCGTCTGCTGCAGGGCGACGTCGGGTCGGGGAAAACCGTGGTCGCGGCGGCCGCTCTGCTTGCGGCGGTCGAAGCGGGCTATCAGGCGGCGTTCATGGCGCCCACCGAGATCCTCGCCGTCCAGCACTTCCGCGGCTTGGTGCCGGCCTTCGAGCGCCTGGGTGTGCGCACGTCGCTCTTGATCGGCTCGCTCAAGCCGCAGGACAAGAAGCGCGTACACGACGAGATTCGCGACGGCACCATCCAGGTCGTGGTCGGCACCCATGCGCTGATCCAGACCGAGGTCGCGTTTCGCAAGCTCGCTCTGGTCGTCATCGACGAGCAGCACCGCTTCGGCGTACGCCAACGCGCGGCTTTGCTCAAGGACGATCCCCACATCCTGGTCATGACCGCAACCCCGATCCCGCGCACGCTGGCCTTGACCGCGTACGCGGACCTCGACCTCTCCGTTATCGACGAGATGCCCCCGGGGCGCGCGCCCATCAAGACGCGCATCGTACCGCCCGAGAAACGCGAGGCGATGTTCGCGTACATCCGCGACAAGCAGGTCTCGGGCGAGCAGACGTATCTGCTGTACCCGGTGATCGAGGAGACCGAGAAGCAGGACGTCGAAGCGGCGGAGAGCGCGTACGCGGAGCTGTCCAGCGGTCCGCTCGAGGGTGTGCCCATCGCGATGTTGCACGGGCGCATGTCGATGGGCGAGAAGGACGAGGTAATGACGGCGTTCCACGCCGGTGTCGTGCGGGTATTGATCGCGACCACGGTGGTCGAAGTGGGCGTGCACGTGCCCCAGGCGACTATCATGGCCATCCATCATGCCGAGCGCTTCGGGCTCTCGCAGCTGCACCAGTTGCGCGGGCGCGTCGGGCGGGGGGGACGCGAGGGGTATTGCTTCCTCTTGGTGGGCGAGGGGGCCTCGCCCGAGGCACTCGAGCGCCTGGAGGCACTGGTGCGCGAGTCGGACGGCTTCAAGATCGCGGAGGAAGACTTGCGGTTGCGCGGGCCGGGCGAGTTCTTGGGCACGCGCCAGCACGGCGTTCCCGGCTTTCAGGTGTCGAATCCGCTTCGCGACCGGGTACTGGTCGAGCGCGCGAGCGCGGCCGTGAAATCGCTGCTCGCCTCCGACCCCAGTCTCGACGGCGCCGACGGCCGCCGCTGCCGCTCGCACCTGCGCGCGGTCTGGTCCGACGACGTAGCCGCGGCGTCCTTGTCGATGTGATTGCTGCCCGAAGGGCAGCGCTAGCGAAAATCGACGTTCAGTAATCGGTGGAACACCTCGAACGATACGTACATTCTCCGTGCAACCAACGGAGGAGAATCCATGACCGAAACTTCCAAACGCCCGACGACGCGCGAGATGGAGCGGGCCTTCTACGGTCGCGACGGGTCGTACGACGGTGTGTTCTTCGTCGGCGTGCGCACGACGGGCGTGTTCTGCGTTCCCTCATGCGCGGCGCGCAAACCGCTCGCTCGCAACGTCGAATATTTCGCGTCACCCGCGGACGCGAAAGCGGCGGGGTACCGGCCGTGCCGCCGCTGCCGCCCCGAGCGCGCGGCCGGTGTGGCTCCCGACTGGATCGACGGACTCCTGCGCCGCGTCGATCGTGATCCGTCCGCGCGCCTCTTTGACCGCGATCTGGTCGCGATGGGGCTGCCCCCGTCGCGCGTGCGGCGCTACTTCCGCGACCGCTTCGGCATGACGTTCCACGCTTACTGCCGCTCGCGGCGCATGGCCGGCGCCCTCCACGACATCCGCGTGGGCGCCGACCTGGACCAGGTCGTGTTCGATCACGGCTACGAGTCGCACAGCGGATTCCGCTCCGCGTTCGCGAAGACATTCGGGCTCCCGCCGGGACGCTCGCGCGCGACCGAGTGCATCGAAGTGGCGCTGGTCGACACGCCGCTGGGACCGGTCGTGGTGGGCGCGACGGCGTCGGCGCTGTGCCTGGTCGAATTTGCGACCCGACGCATGCTCGCCACCCAAGTCGATGTGCTTCGTCGCCGCTTCCGGGCCGCCGTCGTGCCGGGTCACAACGCCGTGATCGCGCACACGGCGAGGGAACTCGGCGAATACTTCGCGGGACGACGGACGCGTTTCGACGTCGCCATCGTCTCGCCGGGAACGCCGTTTCAGGAGCGCGTATGGTCGGCGGTGCGGGCGATCCCGTACGGTGCCACCGAGTCGTACGAAGCCATCGCGCGCGCGGTCGGCCGGCCGGGTGCGGTGCGCGCGGTGGGCACCGCCAACGGTGCCAACCGCCTCGCGATCGTGATCCCGTGCCACCGCGTACGCAAGAAGTCCGGGGAACCGGGGGGCTACGGCGGCGGCCGGTGGCGCAAGGAAGCACTGCTGGAACTCGAGCGAAGCCGCGCTCGCCCGCGCAGCGCCGGTTGAGGTCCTGGTTGGGCCCGTCCGGGCCGCCGGATGGCGCCGAAACGGCCTTGTTTTTGCTTGGTTGGTCCTGCGGTCGTCCCGTACATTCCATCTCGACGCCCGGCCGGAAGTAGTGAAAGGAACCAACCACATGCATGGATTAGCGCGGCCCGCGAGGGGGCGAGTCGTCGGATTATTTCTCGCGCTCGCGCTGGCGGCCGCCGCGGGCTCGTGCTACCCCGGCGACCAGCTCACCGTCGAAGACTCCGACATCATCGTCACCCTGTACGACCCCGACGCCGACTTCGCGGCGATGCAGTCGTACGCCATGCCCGATACGATCGTCCACGTCGTCCAGGACGGCGGCATCGACGACATCTCGCGCGCCTACGACGACGACGTATTGACGCAGGTGGCGTCGAACATGGGGGCGCTCGGTTTCACCCGCGAGACCGACCCCAATCTGGCCGACGTGTTCGTGCTGGTATCGGTCGCGGCGAACGACCAAGTTGGTTACACCGGGTACCCGTGGGGCGACTATTGGGGCTGGTACTACCCGTATTCGCCGGGCTGGGGCTGGGGCTATTACCCGTGGTACGGGGGCGGCGGGACCGTGTACACGTATCGCAGCGGCACCGTCTTCATGCAGATGATCGACCCCGCGGCCGCCGACTCGTCTCTCTCCCTTGTGCCCACGATTTGGATCGGCGCGTTGAACGGACTCGTCGAGGGCGACGCCGTCGAAGAGCGCATACTCGACGGCATCGACCAGGCCTTCGCGCAATCGCCGTATCTCGGCGCGGGAAAATAGGCGCCCGATGAGACACACGAGCACGCGGTTCTTCACGGCATGCGCGATCGCGTCCGTTGTCGGCACAGCCGTCGTCCCCGGCGCGCGCGCGCAGGATTGGTTCGGTGTGGCGACGTACCAGATTTCGATCCCGGTCGACGACACCCAGCTCTTCGTCGACGAGGTGAGCTTCCGCGGCGCCGGCATCGATTTTCGCAAGACCCTGACCGGCGGTACGGTGGCGAGCCTTTCGATGGCGTGGAACGTCTTCCACGAGCGCGCCGGAGGCGTCTACGAGCTCGAATCCGGCGCGATATTGGGTACCCAGGACCGCTACATCAACTCGTTTCCAATCATGTTCGGCGTGCACCAGTACTTCGGCAGCCGCCGAAAGACGCGCGCTTACGTCGGGTTGAACGCCGGCGGCTACCTGTTGATTCAGACCTTTCGCCTGGGAGTCACCGAGTTCGAGGAGGACACGTGGGAGTGGGGCGTGTCGCCGGAGGTGGGCGTCGTGTTCCCGCTTCAGACCGGCGCGTGGTTCGTCGTCAACGCGCACTATCACTGGTCGCCCACGCCGGAAACGCTGGCCGGCAACGATATCTCTTTGACGTACTACCAGCTCAATGTGGGTTTCATGTGGGAGCAGTAGAGATGGACTGCGCGCGCCGGGCGGGAGATTTTGCCGACCGGTTTGGGCTCGCCGCCGGTCGAAGCGCGGCAGGTCCTTCCTGGCGTGATAGTTGCTCCCAAGGCCTGGGTGCCCCTCGGCGAAGGCCGCCGAGACGTCCCGCGGCCCGCCGGGGAACATCGTTCGGTGCCCGGGGGGACCATGACGGCACCGCAGCCAGCATCCCGACGGAGTGATGCGCGATGATCATCCAGTGCCAAAGTTGCGCTGCAAAATACTTCCTCTCCGAGGAGAAGGTCCCGGCCAACCCGCTCAAGGTGCGCTGTCCAAAGTGCAAAGCGGTGTTCATGCTGGCGCCTCGCAGCGAGCGCGTCCCGGTCGGTGCGGGGGTGGGGGCGTCGGTCCCGGCGCCCCAAGCGGTGCCTCTCGACATCGAGACGACCGCGTCGCCGCGCAAGAAGGCGGCGGCGGTGCCGCTCGACGTCTCCGACGACGCGCCGGTGCGAGCGCAAGCACCCGCGGCTCCCGCCGCTCCGGCGGCGCCGAGCAAGTCGGGGCGCGGCGGCAAGGGTGAGGATCGCGCCAAGCGACTGGCTCGTGTTCTCGTTTCCGATATCCTGTACTACAATCGCGAGCGTCGCGACCAGGCGCTGCGCGAAGGCAATCTCATGACGGCGCTCAGCGAAGAGATCAAGAAATCATGGGAGCTCTACAAGGAAAAGGTCGGCCCCGAAGCCGCGCAATCCACCAGCTACTTCAAGGAAGCCCTCAACGAGATATTGGCCGATGGCCAAGAAGTCTTCTGATTCCATTCCCGGCTCACCGCCGGTCGCACCGTCGATGAGAAGCGACCGGACGGTATTCGTCGTTTCGGCCGAATTCGCTTACCTGGAGAGCGTGTTCACCTCCTGCGCGGATCCGCCGGCCTCCGCGGCGCGCTTCGCCACCATCGAAGCACTCTGCGACGCGCTGGCGCAGTTCGAGCGCCTGTCGCTGGCGTTCGTTCTCCTGGTCGAAGCACGCGGCGATCGCATCGACATCCCCGCGTTGCGTCGTTTGCGCCTCGATTATCCCCAGGCGGTTCTGATGGCGCTGCTCGGCGAGTGCGACCAGCAGAGCGCGCTGCGCCTGCAATCGATCGGCGTGCACGGCATCCTCTTGCCACCGTTCGAGCGCGTCAACCTCGGGCGCGAGATCACGACCGCGGTGCCCAACGTCCCCGCCTTCAAGCGCCACCCCGATCTCATGCGACGCGGCAGCGTGCGCATAGACTTCGCGATCCCGAGCGACCTAACGTACGTGCTCGGCATCAACTACCACATCTCGAACTTGCTCAAGGAATTCGGCTATCCGCCGCAGGACACGCGGGTCAACGTGCCGCTCGCGTGCGACGAGGCCATCACCAATGCCATCGTGCACGGCAATCGCTCGCGCGCGGACAAGAAGGTGAGCATCCAGATTTATGTGAGCCCCAATCGATTCCGCATTCGCGTGCGTGACGAAGGCGAAGGGTTCGACCTGGCGAGGGTGGCCAACCCGACCCAAGGCGAGGCGCTCCTGCGCCCGTCGGGCCGCGGCGTTTACCTGATGCGCAGCATCATGGATTCGGTCCAGTTCAAGGAAGGCGGGCGCGTGGTGGAACTGGAAAAACGCAACGGGAACGCGGTCGAAAACGGAAGCGAGAACGAGAACGGCGGCACGCGGGCCTAGACTACTCCTGCCACTTTTCCTTCGCGAGCTTCTCCAACATTTCGTCGATCGATCCCCAAATGCGCGCGTTCTGGTCGGGTTCGAAGAGTGCCTTGCGCACGCGCCCGTACTGGTCCTTCTTGACGTAGCGGATCGACTTCAAGGTTTCCATCGGTACCAGGATGTCCTTGCACACCTTGACGTCGAGTGCCTTGGAGTCGAGGTTGACGTTGGGATTGTTGTCGGGGTGCATGCCCAATCCCCATCCGTGCGCGACCATGCTGCAAATCAGGGCTCGAAACGTGTTCTGACCTTGCACGGTGTCGAGGTCGATCTGACCGTCGATCTTTTCGGTCACGCCCTCGATGACCGGGACCAGCTTCTCGATCACGCTCTGGCCCACTTCGATGTTGAGCAAGCGGGCAAACATCTCCTTCATCATCTTCTCGACGATGCCCGATGAGGTGTTGCGATTCTTCATGGTTTCTCCGACTTCTCCGATCTCGACCAACGAGTGCGTTCGAGGATGACCCCCAACAAAGCAAGAAATAAGCCCAACCCCACCAGGAGCGCGGTGCGGTCCAGCACCGCGTCGAGTGCGGTCGCCAGCACCGCGGCACCGATGTAGGCCGCCTTGATGGCGGCCTCCCGGGCCGCGAACACCCGGCCGGTGAACTGGCGCGGGCTCACGCGCTGCATCAGGGTTTCCGTGACCACGAACACGGGCGAGATGGCCGTGCCCAAGAGCGCGGACCACACGCACATCGGAATCAGGGTCTCCGAGCGTCCGAGGCCCGCGATGGCGACCCCCGCCACGACGGTCCCAACCGACACGGTCCGCTCCGGCAGCCGCGTGTCGCGAAACGGAATCGCGACGAAGGCTCCCACGATGAGCCCGCCGATGAAGGCCGCCGCTACCTGGCTCAAGAAGCGCGCGCTGCCGTCCAGTGCCACTTCCTGGATGCGCGCGATGGCGATGATGCTCAAGATGCCGCCGACCGCAAAGAGCGCGGCTTGCGCACCCAGGCTCGCGCGCAGCTCGCGACTCTCGCGCACGAGCACCACCGCATCGCGCGTCGCGTGTACCATCACCAGCGCGGCATCGCGCAGGGACGCGCGCGCGGGGAGCGCCGTCCTCGACGGGCGCTCTCGGAACACGAGCGGGAGCATCAGTGCCGCCGCGGCGACGTAGAGAATCGCGTCGACGTGAAACGCCAATTGCCACGACCACGCCTCGAACAGCCACCCGCCCCCGACGAAACCGACCAGCGTCCCCGCGATGCCCAGGGCCCAGAAGGTCGCATTGGCGCCCAGCAGTCGCTCCTTCGACACCACTTCGGGCAAGAGTGCCGAGCGTGCGGGTGCGAACATGAGGTCGAAGAAGGCAAGCACTCCGGCGGCGAGGAAGAACGTGTCGAGCGATTGGGTGCGCGCGAACGCGCCCGGCAATGCGAGGAGAATGACCGCGCGCACCACGCACGCCGCCAGGATCGTGAGCCCTTTGTTCCAGCGATCGATCAGCACACCCGCGAGGGGAGTGAACAAGAGAATGGGAACCTGTGAGAACAGCGTGAGCTTGAGGAGATCCACGCTCGACCCCGGTGCCAGGAGTCCCAGCATGCCGACCAGCGAGAACTGCTTCAATCTATCGGCCGACAGCGCCACGAATTGCACGGCGCTGAGAAAGGGGAGGGAGACGTCGCGGGGGGTCGCTGCCATCGAAGCTGGGCGCTATCGTAGGCGGGGCGTCGCGGTTTTGCAAGCGCCGGAGCATATTGCAGCCGCGCCCGAGGCAATAGCTTCCACCCTGCCTCCCTCCGTGGTCAAGTCACGTTGCCTAAACGGGTTGGGTGTTCCGCACGGCTCCCTGGTTGGCATGCTACTTGCCCGCTAGCCGCCTGCCGGGGCGGTCCGTTCGCAGAAGCGCTTGAGCTTTCTCACCCTGGCCTCATCAGCAAGAGCACGATCTGTGGGCCGCCCCGGCAGAACACACGCAACGTCAATCAAACCTCGCGGCGAAGGCGAACGCCACGCGCGCGCACGAGACGGAAGGACGCGACGACATGGTCGTGCTGAACTATACCGGCGGGGAGATCAACGCCAAGATCGTCTACTACGGCCCCGGGGTGAGCGGCAAGACGACCAATCTCGAGTTCATCCACGAGAAGACGCCCAACAACGCCAAGGGCAAGATGGTCTCGATGAAGACGCAGACCGACCGGACGCTCTTCTTCGATTTCCTTCCGCTCGAGCTCGGCGAGATCAACGGATATCGCACGCGCTTCCTGCTCTATACGGTACCCGGCCAGGTCTATTACAACGCCACGCGCAAGCTGGTCTTGAAGGGCGTGGATGCCGTGGTGTTCGTAGCCGACTCCTCGCGCGCAAAGCTCGAAGAGAACCTCGAGAGCCTGCGCAACCTCGAGCAGAACTTGAACGAGCACGGCATGACGCTGGACGAGATCCCGTGGGTGATCCAGTACAACAAACGCGATCTACCCGACGCGGTTCCGCTGGCCGAGCTGGACGCGCGCTTGAATCCGCTCAGGAAGCCGTCGTTCGAAGCGGTCGCCAGCAAGGGGACCGGCGTATACGAGACGTTCCACGGGATCGCGACCATGGTGTACCGCGTGCTGAAGGATCGCCTGGAAAAGGGCGACCTCGCCGCCGAGCCCGGAATCGCCCCGGCGCCGGCCGAAGCCGCACGCGGCGGCGCGAAGGCCCCCGCCGGTCGCGGCAAGGGTAAGGCGATCGTCGCCGACGTGATCGAGCCGCCCGCACGCGCCGCGCGCCCGGCGGTGCCGACGGCACCCAAGCACGCGCCGCCCCCGCCCGCGGAGCCGGCGCCGGCCGACGCATTCGAGTTCGACGATCACGTGGACTTGGTGCTGCGCGAAGTCGACGTGCCCAGAACCCCGGCTGCGAAGCCTGGCGCACCGCCGGCGAGACCGGCCGCGCGCAAACCCGAGCCGACGCAGGCAGCGCCCGTCAAGGGCCCGGCCCGCCGCCCCGTCGACGCGCCGTTGGCGAAGGCGGCGCCTCGAGCGCCGTCCGCGGACGCACCCGCCGACGAGAATCTCTTTGCCGCGATTCCGGAGTCGCCGTTCGACGAGGAACTCGGGCGTTTGCCGGCGCTCGACGAAGCATCGCTGGCGTCCGAGAGCGCGCGAGAAGAGGGTCCCGACGAATTCGTCACCGATCCCATGCGCCGCACGGAGCCAAAGCCCGCGCCGCCCAAAGCGCCCGAACCCGTGCGCGAAGCGCGCCCCGCGATCGACGTGCGTCAGGTCCAACTCGACGCGCGTCCCGCGGTCGAAGAGCGCGTTGCCGTCGAAGAGCGCGTAGCGGTTCAAGCACACGTCACGCAAGAGATTCGCGAAGTCCGCGTCGTGGTTCCACTCGCGCTCACACGCGCGCAGCTCGAAGGCGGAGCGCCCATTCGCATCGTCCTCGACGTGAAAATCGTCGACTGATCCGCCCAAGTTTCGCACCGACTTGCGGGGCGTCACTTTCCGACGACCTCGAGGCGTCCCCCGGCGGTGGCGCTCGTGGGGCCCCCGCCGCGTCAGGCGGCGGGGTGACGAGTGACAGGACCCGCCGGGCAGCGTTCGAGTCCCACGCAGCCGCTCCCCAACATTTCTGTGGATAAGGAAGCGAACCACTTTGTGAGAAAGCACTTCCGTGGTTCTCGAAAACCCTTGACAGTTTTTCGACGGCTCACGTACGGTGACGCCCGAAGTCAATGCATCTCGTTGACTCGGCGTGAATTATCGCGTTTGAAGCGGTCCGCCGGGGGCGCAATCGAGGAGGCGCGCGTTGCTGGGCACGCGGAAGGAAAAGTCGGCTCGCATCCCCCGGTTGCGCCGGCGCGGTGTGGAGACGGAGGCGGACCCCCACGGGGAGTTCGAGCGGGCGCGCCTGGCCTGGGACGCTGGACGGCGTCGCGAGGCGTTGGACGCGATCGAGCGCGTCGCACGGCGCGAAACCGTGCCCACGTCGCTCCTGGGGGCGATCGGCCAGTTCATGACCGACGCGGGCGAGTTGTTCGTCGCGGCCGAGTGCTTCGAGCGGCTCGCGTCCGAGGAGTCCGAGCGCGCGCTGCCGCATTATTTCCTCGGCCGCATCTACGATCGACTCGGACGCCTCGATGACGCGCTCTGCGCGCACAAGAGAGCGGTCGAGCTGGAGCCGTCGAATGCGGAGTGCCACTACCGCATGGGTGTCACCTTCGCGCGCAACGAACGCCGCACCGAAGCCGAGGAGTGCTACCGCCGCGCCATCGCACTCGACCGCGGGCACGCGCGTGCCTACACCAACCTCGGTTACTTGATGGACCTGCGCGGCGAGAACGCGCAGGCGATCCAGTTCTTCCGGCGCGCGCTTCAGTTCAACCCGCGAAGCGCGGAAGCACACTTCAATCTGGGCGCGCTCTACGGCGAGCACGGCAGCCACGAAGAAGCGATTCGTGAGTTCCGGCAAGCCATCAAACTGGCGCCGGAGAGCATCGAGGCGCACTACAACCTGGGTCTCGCGCTGTACGGATTCGGCGACATGGAAGGCGCCTTGGAGGCGTTCCGGCGCGTGATCAAGCTGGAATCGGGGCACCCGCAGTCGCCCTTCTTCATCGGTATGATTTATTATCGCAAGGGGTTGTACGCGAAGGCCGTCAAGCTCTTGCAGTCCGCGCTCAAGGCGAGCCCCGACCACCCGTCCATCCTGTATCACATCGGGATGTGCTTCAATCACTTGAACCAACCCGCGCGCGCCATTCCCCCCTTGAAGCGCGTCACCGAGCTCACCCCCGACGACCATCGCGCGTTCTACGCGCTCGGCATGGTGTACGACCGCGCGGACCGCAAGGACGACGCGCGCGCGAGCTTTCGCATCGCCGACGCCAAACTGCACGCCCACCGGCAACGCGTCGCATGACGGCCGGTCGCGCCGTGCGACCCGACATGCGATTAGTGTTCCCATTCGTGTCTTTGGTCTTGTTCGTGCCCGCGCTGGTGGGTGCGGTCGGACACGAGCGCATTCCCCTGGATAGCTGGAGCTATCGCGCAATCGAGCGCTTCGAGGCGCTGGGGTGCTGCACGCTTCCTGAAGACCGTCCATTCTCCCGCGACGAGTTCATGCGCATCGTGGAACAGATCAATGAGTGCTTCGCGTCGGGGCGTTTCAGCCCCGCGGACGACCGCAACCGTTACGAATGGCGACGGCTCATGCAGGAGTTCTGGAACGACGAAGCGCAAGGGGATCCATCGAAACGCTACGATCGGGCGCTGTTCGCGCGCGACGACGAAGTCGCGTTAGAAGCAGACTTCGACGCGCGCGCGTTTTCTGAGCGCGCGCCCTTCGGCGACGAGGTCGAGTACTACCTCGCGAGCGACCCCACGGTGAAACTCCACCTCGGCGAGCGCGTCACCTACGACGTGCGCTACCGTCTCCTCTTCGGTCCCCAGCACGGCGACCGCGCCGACGACCACAAGCCGTCGCGGCGCGAGAAGAGCTTCAACGGGCTGACCGCGCTGTTCGATCGCTCGTACGTGCTCGCGACCTGGCAGCACGTCGACCTGACCGTGGGCCGCGACTACGTCGATTGGGGCCGGGTGCTCCACGAAATAAAGGGGCCAAGTCTCGAAAGATAATAAACTGATATCGAAAGACTAGGCCCCGTTGCTGAGCTGTTGGAGCATCGCGTGACTGAACTTCTCGAAATCGCTGTTGGCATTTTGGTTGCCGCTATTAGCGGTCCAATCGTTGGCTGTGTACTCGACCTTGGAAAACTCAAGCTAGAAAAGCCCGATGGCTTTCGAGAGGCTATCTGGAATGCAATTCAGCCATCGGGTATTGAGCATGCCGGAAAGTGGCTAGGTGGTTTGGAGCGGCTTGTAGCGCTTGCTTCAGCGTGGACCGGAGCTTACGAATTATTAGCCGGTTGGCTCGCGTTCAAGGTGGCTTCGAAATGGGAGGTGTGGAGCAACGTACTGAAGGTCCCAGACTCTCTGCCCGATGTGCCACCTCTGGAGTATCTAAAAGCCCGGCGCATTTGGGGGTCCTTGATGCTAATGCGGTTCCTCATCGGCACGCTTTCCAACGTCCTACTTGGGTTCGTAGCGGCGTACATTGGTCAGCACACCTGGACCACAGTGCAAGCGCTCTACGGATCAAGAATTTGAACATTTCCCAATCGGGTATCCGCATGAATAAAGGGGTCACGTCTTAAAATATAATAAACTCGGCAGACCAGACTCAATCGGTCAGCGAGTACCCACAGCGTACCCCGCGCTCGCTTAATTGTCAGGCTGGCTCCGTTGATAATGAACCCCATACAAGACGATCTATAGTTAGTGGGAGAAACGGCGCATGATTAAGTGGAAGTTCATCGCAGGATTAGCCGCAACTGCGTGGACCGCCTTCGTGGCTTACGTTATCGAGAAGCTTCCCGGCCGAGTTCTGTGGGGTCGTACGTTCCTTGGGTGGTTCGCTGGCCTCGCCGCGATCCTAGTGGTTACCTGGATTGTGTCCTCCATTGTTCGATCCAGAAATACGCTAGGCCTCCCGCAGCGATTCGTTCTGGCAATTGGTATTCCAAGTGTCATGGTCTGGGTCGGGTACGGAGTCATTCATGAGTTTGTCAACAGACATGTCGATGAATGGGATGACACGTGGTGGGCCTGGGCGATCCTTACTATTGCTCTCGTGATGTTTGAGTACTGGCTTTTCGAGCCTAGATCGCAGAAGCCGCTTAGCGGTAGCGAGCGATGACTGGCTATCCTCGGTGTCACTCGCCTGCAGACGTAAAGGGCTCGATCTTGCGTTGTTGTATTCGCGCGGGCGCCGGCATCTGGTCTTGAAATATCAGGTCTTTTATATTTAGGGACTTGACCCATTTGCCCGCTTGACCCTTTTGCGCGCAAGACTTCCGGTTCGATCCTGAACAGAAGACTCGCCTCTGTCCTGCCGAGGCCACAAAAGAGGAGGAATCGAACGAGAGACCATGAGGGTGATATATCACCAGGGCGAGAGGTGCCCGAACAACCTCGACGATAGTCTCTACGGAACACGGTGGGCAAGACGATTGACAAGAGCC
>JAKEHA010000099.1 GCA_022615275.1 Candidatus Latescibacterota bacterium | reverse complement strand
GGCCTTCACCCAGGCGCAGGAGTACCAGCGCGAGTGGGCCGTGTACAAGGCGGGCGCGCGCAACGGCATCAAGCCCACGCTCCCGCGTCGCGATTTGGAGATGGAGGCCTTGGTCGAGATCCTCGAGGGCAAGCGGTTGGTGCACTCGCATTGCTATCGCGCCGACGAGATCCTGCAGTTGCTGCGCCTGGCCGAGGAATTCGGCTTCCGCGTGGCGACGTTGCAGCACGTGCTCGAAGGCTACCGCGTCGCCGACGAGATCGCGGAGCACGGCGCGGGCGCGTCGTCGTTCTCGGATTGGTGGGGCTACAAGGTGGAAGCCTACGAGGCGATCCCGCACAACGCCGCCCTCATGACCGAGCGCGGTGTCGTGGTCTCGATCAACTCGGACAGCGGCGAGGAAATGCGTCACCTGAATCAGGAGGCCGCGAAGGCGGTGCGCTGGGGCGGCATGAACGAAGTCGACGCGCTGAAGCTCGTCACGCTGAACCCGGCCCGGCAACTGGGCATCGACAAGCGCGTCGGATCGATCGAGGTGGGCAAGGACGCCGACTTGGTGTTGTACGACGGCCACCCGCTCTCCATGCACTCGGTCGTGCAGAAGACCTTCGTCGACGGCGACCTCTACTTCGACATCGAATGGGACCAGGCGCGCGAGACGGCCATCGCCGCGCTCAAGGCGCGCATGGCGGGCAAGGGCCAGAAGGCCGACGCGAAGGGGACCGGCGCGGGTGCCGGCGCGCAGTCGGCGCCGTCACCGGAAGTGCGCTGGGCCGACGAACCCTATACCTGCGCGGAGGACAACGAATGAACCGCTTCCGTACCGCTCTGGTGACTCTCGCATTACTCGCGGCTTCGGCCGCGCCCGCGCTGGCGGAAACGCTCGTCATCGAAGGCGGCACCGTGCACAGCATGACGGCCGCTCCCTTCGTGGGCCGCGTGGTGATCAACAACGGCGTCATCGTCGCGGTCGGCGCCGACGCGGGCGTGCCGCCCGACGCGACGCGCATCAACGCCGCCGGCCTGCACGTGTACCCGGGCCTGTGCGACGCGATGTGCACGCTGGGTTTGATCGAAGTCGACGCCGTCTCGGCGACCAACGATCAGGCCGAAATGGGCATGTACAACCCGCACCTCGACGCTGCCACCGCCATTCATCCCGCCAGCGATTTGATCCCGGTCACGCGCGCCAACGGCATCACGCACGCGCTGGTTTCGCCGCGCGCGACGCGCGAAGGCGTCATTACCGGGCAGTCCGCGCTCGTCAACCTGGACGGATAGACGGTCGAAGAGATGGCGATCGACCCGTCGGTCGCGGTGGTGATCAACTGGCCCGGCATCGTGACGCGGCGCTTCGATTCGACGACCTTCACCTTCAAGGAAACGCCTTACGAGGACGCCAAAGAAGAAGCGACCAAGCGGCAGAACGAGCTGCGCGAGTGGGTGGCGGCCGCACGCCACTACGCCCAAGCGAAGGGGGCCGATGGGTCGCGCGCGGGCGCCGACCAGAAGCTCGCGGCACTCGCCGCGTGCCTCGAAGGGAGGAAGCCCGTCATTATCCAGGCGGACAGCAAGCGCGACATCGAAGCGGCGATCGCCTTCGCGGGCGAGAACGGTCTCACCATGATACTGGCCGGCGGCGCCGAAGCGTGGAAGGTCAAGGAGACTCTGGCCGAGAAGAAGATTCCGGTGATCCTCTCGCGCACGCAGAGCCTCCCGCGCCAAGAGGACGATCCCTACGACCGCCCGTATTCCAACCCGGCCACGCTGTGCGAAGCCGGCGTGCGCATCGCGTTCGCGTCCGGCGCGGGCGGCGGCGGCGGCGGTGGGTCGGGGGCGCATTCGTCGCGCACCATTCCGTACGAAGCGGCGATGGGCACCGGCTTCGGTTTGTCGCAAGAGGATGCCATGAAGGCGCTAACGGTGTGGCCCGCCGAGATCTTCGGCGTCGCGGACCGGCTGGGAACGCTGGCGGCCGGGAAGATCGCGAACGTGATCGTCACCGACGGCAGCCCGCTCGAGATCACCACGAGCGTGCGCCACGTGATCATCGCCGGCCGCGAGATTTCGACCAACAACAAGCACGAGAGCTTGTATCAAAAGTACAGCTCGCGGCCGCACCGGCACCCGGGGAGCGCAACGGCGTCGCGTCCGTAAGGCGCGCGATACTCTTCGAAGAAACGAAAAACGCCCGGCCGTCTCGCGACGACCGGGCGTTTTCTCTTATTCGAGCCGATGGAGCCTTATTTCAGCATCACGACCTTGCGCGTGAGCACATCGCTCGCGCCCGCCAGTCGAACGTAGTACACACCCGACGCCACCGCCCGGCCCGCGCCGTCGCGTCCGTTCCATAACGACGTGTGCGGCCCACTCGATCTCGCGCCGCTCTCGAGTGTACGAACGAGTCGACCGCGAACATCGTAGATCGCAAGCGAGATGGTTTGCGCCGACGGGAGCACGTACTTGATCGTGGTCGCCGGGTTGAACGGGTTCGGGTAGTTCGTGAGGACCGCCATCGCCGGACCGCCGCGGTCCACGGACGTCGGCAGGGTGTCCAACCAACCGAGGTCGGTGAAGTGGGCCAGCGTCAGATCGACGTCGCTCGATAGGTTGGAGTTTATGGCGGGCTCCATCAGCAGGTTCGGGAACGCGCTCACGTCCCAGTGCGAGATCGACGACCCCCCCTGGTACGGGTTGGGCGCGTAGAGCTTGACGCGATTGCTCGCGTCCGCGCCCGCCAGCTCGTCGGGGTCGAGCGCCAGCGTGAGGTTCACGCCGCCCCCCAACGCCGCCTTGATCGCGTTTCCATCCGTCAGCGTTACGCTCACGACCGGAATCACGATGCTCGGGTCGGTGCCGCCGAGCGCGATGGGTGTGACGCCCGCGACGTTGTTCGCGATGATCACCGCGATCGCACCCGCGGCCTGCGCCAGAGCCGCCTTGCTCGCGAAGGTGCAGGTACCGCGGTCGATGAGCGCGATGTTGCCCGCGATCGCCCCGCCGTTGATGAGGGGTTCGCACGCGTCCGTCACCGGCACGACCCCGTCGTCCACCAGCACGACGTCGCCGGTCACACCGGTGAGATCGAGCGGCGGCCCGAACGAAGCCGAGCCCAGCGCGATGGTCGCCGGCAGCCCGGCGCCGCTGTTGACGAATGCGGTCGGCGCGTTGCCCAACTGGAGCGGCGCGTGCGCGGTCGCGAAGGTGCCGTTCCACACCACGTTGTCGGTGTTGATCGCGGACGCCGCGCGCTGCGCTTGCGTCATGTTGTCCCACGTCAGCCCCAGCGTGTTGTCGCGAATGAACGTCTCGTAGATATCCTGGAAGCCGCCCGACTCGGCGCCGCTGGAGCCGACCAGGGTGCTGAAGCCGAGGCCGTGCCCCAGCTCGTGCAGCACGACCGGCAACAGCTCGATGCTGGCGCCCTCGTTGCCGTCGAAGCCGTAGTACCAGCCGACTCCGCCCAAACACGCGGGATCGTCGTCGAGCTGGCTGTTGAACGTCGCGCTGATATCGTTGCTACCGCTCAAGTCGGCTCCGTTCAGCTTGTTGGCGAGCGCCACGTGGTACCAGGTCGCGGGAAGCTCCGCTCCCGCGAAGTCGCGAAACACCTGCAGGGGACCCGCCGAGCCCAGGACGCCGGACGTCGGGCCGCACGTCTGCGCGTTGAACTGCGCCTGCACGCGAATCTCGACCGCGCTCGGGAGCAGTGCCCCCCAGATGTTGGCCGCTTCCTGGAAAACATTGAGTCGCTGCTGCCCGATGGTGACGCCGGGGTTGCCGCCCACCGGCGCGGCCGCGGTGGGGTCGTTGAACCCCTCGCCGGCTCCATCCACGTTGACGATGGTGATCGTCGCGGCGTTGGCCGCGAGCGCGAACGCGAGGAGAAGTACTGCGCTCAAAGCAAAGACGCGACGCATCACTTCACCTCCGGCGTGTGATCCACCGCGCTGCCGTCCAGAGCCTGCTTCACGCTTTCGGTGTTGTCCGTGCACACCGTGAACGTGCCGTCGGCGTTGCGATGCGCGATCGAGACGTTCTGATACCGGCCCTGGAGATCCATCGACACCGAGCCGTCGGCGTGATGCACCTGCACCAACCCGTCGTCGTCGCGACGCAGCGCATTCTGCGTGTCGGGATCGAGCTCGGGTGCGCCCGCGGGTGCCAAACCCACCGCGATCTCGCCGGTCTCCGGGTCCAAATACGCACGCAGCGCCGCGCCGCCGGGGGCCGTTGCATCGACGTTGCTGGTCGCGGTCGTCTCGGTGACGGGCACCGTGTCCGAACCACCCGTCGACAGGACCGCGAGGCTTCCGATTCCCAAAACAGCAATGATGAAGGCCACTCCCACCAGTTTCTGCCGATACATGCTGTTCCTTTCGAGTAGGTTGAGGACGTTGCTGAGAAGGTAACGCCGTTAATTGTAACACATCGGTGCGCCACGTCGAAATCCCAGGAAATCTATCCATAAGAGAATGGATTCCCAGAATCGGCGATGGCGACGCCATTTTTGTTAAGTCTGAACCCTACCGCCACCCGACCCCGCCTGCCGTTGCGGCAAGTCCTGCGTCGCGTCAGGATTCTTTCCTAGAATCTCGAAGTATCATCACCGCGCCGGTCGACCCGGGCCTGTTGCAGTCGACTGCGGCGGGGTGGCTGCTTTTTCTCGCGGCGTGCCGCGTTGAAAGGGGGGAGTCCACTTCGAACTTCGAGATCGATCTTCTTCCGTCACTTTGTCTCGTTCTCGAGACTCGGTTCATTCGTCTGCACCAAACTGGAGGTGACACGGCATCGTGCCGTGAAACATGAAGAAGACCTCCTACCAACTCATCTGCGGCGTTCTCGCCGCCGCCGGTCTTGCGGCGGCGTCGCAGGAGAAGCCGTCGCGCGCGAGCACGCGGTGAAGCACGAAGCCAGCGCCGGAGGCTTCGTAGCAGGATCGCACGGGGCCGTTCTTCGCGAGTCGGCGAAAGAGGCGTCGCACCTGCATCAGGTCTCCAGAGAGACGGACGACTTC
>JAKEHA010000098.1 GCA_022615275.1 Candidatus Latescibacterota bacterium | reverse complement strand
GGAGCTACAAGCGCGACCAGAATCCCCTCGCGCGCCGCGTGATTAGTGAGGCCGGCCCCAACCGCTACCTGCGCATCATCGCGGTCTCGCGCATTTTCCTCGATAACATCCAGCACGTGCAGGCGTCGTGGTTCTCGGAAGGGAAGAAGACGGGGGTGGTCGCGCTCCACTTCGGCGGCGACGACTTCGGCGGCACCATCTTCGACGAGAACGTGATGCAGGAAGCCGGCTTCTTCAACCGCACCACCATCGACGAGATCGTCGCACTGATCCGCGACGCCGGCTTCGCGCCCGCGCAGCGCACCACGCTCTACGAGATCGTGCGCGAGTTCGCCGCCGCGCACGCGACGTGATCCCGCGCGCACTAGTCCTGGGGCGCGGGCGGCACCGGGTCGTCGCTTGGGTCCGGTGCGGGTTTCGGAATGATGAAGACCGGTCCGCCCAGTTTCTCCAGTCCCCACTTCTGCAACTCGTTGATGTCCACCTCTCCGAATTTCACCAGCGTGAACGTCGGGTAGCAATCTTCTCCGGTGTGACGCACGTAGGGATCGTCACACGGATCGAGCCCGCCCCCGCCGGTGCGAATCTTGTATTCCATCGCAAGCCCCGAGATGGTCCTGGTGCACGGGTCTTCGCCCGGCACCGGGTTCCGTAGCCCCCAGCAATGAAGCAGGAATACTTCCTCGGCCTTCTCGGGATCGACGGGTTCGATCGAGCACGGTTCCGCCGGGTCGGCGGGGTCGGCGACAGTGCGATCGAGGCACCCGTTCAACTTGTCCAGGAAGACCTTGCAATCGGGACTCTGCCAACCGTCGCGATTGCACTCTCCAATGAACTCGGAGACTCGCTGACAAAGACTCTGACCCTCGGTTGCCGGCCGCGCGACCGCCGTATCGTCATCCGGTGGCACCCAGTCTCCCGGAGGAGAAGGAGGTGAGGGCTTCCAACCTTCGAGGTCCCAATCTCGCATGAAGTGGCGCAGTTCGGCTTTCTCTTCATCCGTCAGGAAGGGTTCGATTGAGGCGTACTGGTCCCCCGCCTTCAATGCAATCGCACTCATTTTGGATTGCGCTTGCGTGAGGTTGCGCTTGACGTCGGGATCTTTCGCGGCGATCCAGTCATAGAACAGTTGATCGCGCAACGATTTGGCCATGGCCCACTCGATCGCGGATCCCTTTGCCTGTGCGTACGCATCGCTGTGTTGGATCGGCGCATTGTGGTTCCATTCGCCGTAGCAGTCGGATAGTTGAACACCCGCGAACTCGTTGCCGAGGCGAGACTCGCCAAGGATGTCGAGTACCGTGAGCCCGGAACCCGCGAGATCCGGCGGGCGAATGAGCTTGGCGCATTCCCTGATCGCGTCCTCGAGCTTCATTCCACCTTGCATGGTCTGGTACACGCAATCCTCGAAGGACCCTTCCTTGACGATGGGCCCGGGGATCATGATGACGAATGGACCTCGGGTTGGACCACCCGTCGGGGGTGAACAGGTGAGAGCGGCGAGTATCGGCAGCACCAGAGCCAGGCGAGCACACGAGCGACCGGTCATGACATCCTCCCTGGGGAGACTCGCTCCCCTTGGCACATGGGACGCAGCGGGCACGGTCTCGTCACGAGAATTCATCTTCGCGGGAGAGTCGGTCGTGTGCGATCCTTCCGGCAACGCGATCGCGCGCGGGGAGCGGAATACCCAAGGAGGACTCCATGTTCGGAAAGTTGGCTTCGAGCGAAGGCGTGGCGAAGGACTTCGGACTACTGCTGATCCGCCTCGGCCTCGGCGTCTTCATGTTCGTCCATCACGGCTACGACAAGATCACGGGCGGGCCCGAGCGCTGGGAAGGCGTCGGAGGCGCGATGGCCAACCTCGGCATCGCCTTCGCTCCGGTCGCGTGGGGCTTCCTGGCCGCCTTCGCGGAATCCGTCGGCTCGATTCTGATCGTGCTCGGACCGCTTTTCCGTCTGGCGACGCTCATGCTCGCCTTCAATATGTTCGTGGCCATGCTCATGCACCTCAACATGCCGGCCGACAACCCCGCATCCGGTTGGGCGGGGGCGGAAAGGGCGATGGTATACATGATCGCATACCTGGGCCTCTTCTTCACCGGTCCGGGCCGCTTCGCGGCCAAGTTGACCAAGGCGGAAAGACGCTAGCGGCGCGGGGGCTTGGCGAAGCGCGGGCGTCTGCGCTACCATCGTGTCCCCGGCACGTGGAGAGGAACATGCCCGTCGCGACCCAGATCGATCCTGAGCACAAGCTCGTCACCTTCGAGTGCAGCGGGACCGTCGTCTTCGACGACGTGCGTTCCGCGTTCCAGGGGATGTTCGAAGACCCGCGCTTCACGCCCGGGATCAATGCGTTGTGGGATCTTCGCAACGCGTCCATCGGCGTCCGCATGCAGGAGCTTCCCGGCCTGCTCGACATGATCAGTTCTCGACAAGACGACCGCGGCAAGGGCTACCGCGTCGCGCTTCTGGTATCGGGAAGCCCCGACTTCGGATTGTCGACCCTCTTCGAAATGAGCGCGCACGCGATGCCGTTCGCGGTGCGCGTGTTTCGCAGCCGCACCGAAGCGACGCGCTGGCTCGCGGGCGAGGACGTTTGACGCGATGACGCGCTGGTTTCGCGCGGGAGCGATCGGACTGCTCGTAGTCGCGGTACTCCATACGTTCGGGCATTTCGGAGGCGGACCCAAGGAACCCGCGCGCATCCAGCTCGAAGAGGCGATGGACGCCTATCGCTTCGACATCTTCGGGATGCACCCCAGTGCCAGCGACATCACGAAGAGCTTGAGCCTCACCATGACGATCGCGCTGCTGTTCATTGGCGCGCTCGATCTGGTCGCGGCCTCCTCGCTCGCCGGTAACGCGCGCGCGCTGCGTCGTCTCGCGTGGGTGAACGCGGTGGGTGTGGGCGCGCTGGTGGCGTTGTTCGCCTACTATCGTATTCCGCCGCCGATGGTCACGCTGGCGCTCGTATGCGTGCTGTTCGTCGTCGCCGCGCTGCGACCCGCTTCCAGCGCGTCGTAACCCCGGGGTTGGCAGGCGCGGGGTCGCGTGCTAGAATTCGGGCCATGAAGTCGCAAGTGGGCGTGTCCGACAAGCCGGCCGTTTCGACCAAGGCGCCGGTCAGCGCGTTCCTCCGCCATCATTTTCGCCACTTCAACGCGGCCGCGTTGGTCGACGCGGGCGACGCGTACCGCAAGCACCTCGACGGCGGCGGCAAGATGATGGTGACGCTCGCCGGAGCCATGAGCACCGCCGAGCTCGGCATATCACTGGCCGAGATGATTCGGCGCGACAAGGTCCACATCATCTCGTGCACCGGCGCCAACCTCGAAGAAGACGTCTACAACCTCATCGCGCACGATTTCTACGAGCGCATCCCGAATTATCGCGACCTGACCCCGCACGACGAGAAGCGCCTGCTCGACCGTCACCTGAACCGGGTGACCGACACCTGCATCCCCGAAGAAGAAGCGATGCGCCGTCTGGAGGCGGCGGTACTCGAAGAGTGGGCGCGCGCCGACAAGAAGGGCGAGTGCCACTTCCCGCACGAATTCATCTTCAAGGTGATCCGTTCCGGCGCGCTCAAGCAGCACTACCAGATCGACCCCAAGGACTCGTGGATGGTGGCCGCGGCGGAGAAGAACCTCCCCATGGTGGTCCCGGGCTGGGAAGACTCCACACTCGGCAACATGTTCGCGGCGTCCATGATTCGCGGCGACGTCAAGAAGTCGACCACCATGCGCTCCGGTGTGGAGTACATGGTCGACCTGGCGAATTGGTATCAGACCACCGCCGCGAACTCGTCGATCGGCTTCTTCCAGATCGGCGGCGGCATCGCGGGCGACTTCCCGATCTGCGTCGTGCCCATGATCCACCAGGATCTGCGGCGCGAGACGCGCGTGTGGGGCTACTTCTGCCAGATCAGTGACTCGACCACCAGCTACGGCTCGTACTCGGGCGCCGTACCCAATGAGAAGATCACGTGGGGGAAGCTCGAGGTCGACACGCCGCGCTTCGTGATCGAATCCGACGCCACCATCGTGGCTCCACTGATCTTCGCCATGGTCCTCGACTGGTAGGCCGGCGATGCGTGCGGGCCGAGCGATCGTCCTGGCGTCGTGCCTCGCGGTCCTCGCATGCGATGGGTCCGGGGATCTTCCCCTCGATCAGGTCGATCCCGAAGCGGTCGCCGCGCATCCCACTTACGACCAAGTCTACGCCATCCTGCAGAACAACTGCGTGACTTGCCATACCGGCGAAGACGAGGATGACGACGACGGCAACGGCGGATACTCGCTCTCGCG
>JAKEHA010000097.1 GCA_022615275.1 Candidatus Latescibacterota bacterium | reverse complement strand
GCGGACGCGGGCGCCTCCGGCATCGCGGTCACTCCCCCGGTGGCGCTCAAGGCGCCTTCGACCACGCCCGCCACGCGCTCGTGGGTCAGGCTCTCGAGGCCGAAGGACTTCGGGACGTACGCGACCAGCGAGAGGTTCGCGGGGTGGAAGTATCGGCGCGCGACCTCGACGATCTCGTCGGGTGTCACGCGCTGGATGGCGTCGCGATGGCGGTCGGCGAGGCGAAAATCGCCGAGTAATTGGTAGTAGCCGATGTTCGACGCCTGGCCTTCCATGGTTTCCAGCTCGCGATACATCGCGCGCTCGACTTGACGGCGCGCCTTGTCGAGCTCGGTTTCGGAGACCAGGTCCTGCTTGAAACGCTCGATCTCTTGCAGGAGCGCACCGCACGCCGATTCCCACTTGGCCGGCGGCATCGACGCGGCCAACAGGAAAAAGCCGGGCCACTTCTCCGCGAGCAGATCGGCCCCCGCGCTCGTCACGAGCCGCTTCTCTTCGCGCACTCTTCGATAGAAGCGCGAGCTCTTGCCCGAGCTCGCGAGCTCGGCCAGCGTCTGCAGAGCCGGATAGTCTTCGTGCAGGAGGCTCGGCACGTGGAAGCCGGCGCCCAGGTACGCGTGGTCCATGGGGCCCTCGTAGGCCTGGTAGCGCAGCGCCTTCTGCGGCGGCTCGACGGGCGGCTCGTTGACGACGACGCGTCCATTCGACCAGCCGCCGTACGCCTCCGCGATGCGCAGGAACGCCTCGTCGATGTCGACGTCGCCCACCACCACCAGCACCGCGTTCGACGGCCGGTAGTAGTTTCGATAGAACTCCACCAGCTGATCGCGCGTGATCTTCTCGACGATGTGCTGGTAGCCGGCGATCGGGCGCCGGTAGGTGTGCTTCTCGAAGCCCAGCTCCATGGTGCGATAGAACGTGAACGATTCCGGGCGGTCGTCGTACATGCGCGCTTCGTCGATGACGACCAACCGCTCTTTTTGGAATTCAGTCGGGTCGAACGTCGAGTGCATCATCGCGTCGGCTTGCACGTCGAGCGCGGTCTTGAACTCGCGCGAGGGCAGGACGACGTAGTACATCGTGTACGAATAGCTCGTGCCCGCGTTGAGATTTCCGCCCGCCGATTTGACGATGCGCGCGATGTCGCCCACTCCGTATTTCTCGGTGCCCTTGAACACCATGTGTTCCTGGAAATGCGCGAGGCCGTTCATCTCCTCGCCCTCGTGGACCGAGCCCACTCCGAACCAGACGTTGACCGCCACGATGGGCGAGGTCCGGTCCTGCTTGACGATGACGGTGAGACCGTTGGGGAGTTTGCGCGTGACGATATTGGCTTCTTCGATGTGCTGGGTGCTCATAGTGCGTCGAATATACCGAAAGCAAGCGGCGGGCCCAAAAGACAAAAAGAGGGAGCGAAGGACTCGATCGTCGTGCGTCCCCTCGCACCGGCGGCAGCCCCGAGTATGGGACCTTGTGAGCACGCCCACCTCGAGTGGCTGGCTGCACACGCTCGGAATCCGGCCCTCCACCAGGTACTCCGGCTCGCCCGACGATCGAGTCCACGGCCGAAAGACGGCTCCTCCCAACCGCCCCCCGTCCGGCTCCCTCTTTTCAAGTCACGCACCCGTCGCGTGCGCGGCGACCTTCACCCCTGCACTACCGCCATCACCACAGGTCGCCTTGCGCGCTCCGGGCCGGTCATGAGTGACGGGTCCCAAGGCAAGTCGGGTGCCATTTGAAGCGCGGTACGACGAGAAGACGTCCACGATTCCGCGACGCGCTTCGCGGCAACGAGTTAGCAAGGAGCAAGCAATTCTTGGGTCATCGCTACGCGCACCGTAGGCGCGCGTACTCCGTTCACGATTCGGGCGGGAAATGCGCGCGGCGTTTACACGGCGCCGACGCCGGGCGTCTCGGCGGCGGACACGACCGCGAGGTCGCGGCCCTTCTCGCGCACGTACTTCACGAAGACCTTTACCAACTCGGCGTCGAACTGCACGCCCGAGGCCTCTTCGAGCCGGCGCACGGCTTCGTCGAGCGAGAGCGCCTTGCGGTAGGGACGGTCCGTGGTCATGGCGTCGAAGCTGTCGGCCACCGTCACCAGGCGAGCCAAGAGCGGGATCTCTTCTCCGCGCAGGCCGTCGGGGTAGCCCTTGCCGTTCCAGCTCTCGTGGTGATGGCGCACGATGTCGATGGTCCCGGTCAGGAACTCCATCTTCTCGACGATCTGCGCGCCCACCACCGGGTGCGCGCGCATCAGCTCCCACTCTTCTTCGGTCAGCGGTCCCGGCTTCTGGATGATCTCGTCGAGCACGCCCATCTTGCCGATGTCGTGCAGCAACGCGCCGAACAAGATCGTGCGCAGCGTCTCCTCGTCGAACGAGAGCCGGTTGGCCAGCGCCATGGCGTACGACGCCACGCGCTCGGTGTGTCCCTTGGTGTAGGGATCCTTGGCCTCGATGATCGAAATCAGCGAGCGCAGCGTCGACACGTAGGTCGTCTGCAGTTGCGTAACGAGGTGCGAGTTCTCCATCCCCAGCGCGATTGAGTTCGCGATGAACATCATGATATCGAGGTCGTAGTCCCCGTACGCTTCGCCCGAGAGCTTGGGGCCGGTGAATACCACGCCCTTGATCTCGCCGTTGAACGCGATCGGCGACGCATACTCGAACACGGCCAGGCGCAGGTCGGGGAGCTTCTTGATCCACTTCTGGTCGGGGTTGCGCGCGATCTGCGACTGAGCTACGTGGTCTGGCAGGAGGGTGTCGCGCCATTGATCGTCGTCGAGTTGCTCTCGCCGAAGACTGAGAAAGCGGACCTGGGGC
>JAKEHA010000096.1 GCA_022615275.1 Candidatus Latescibacterota bacterium | reverse complement strand
TGAGCGACATCGCGGCGATGGGGGCTTCGCCGCGCTGGGCGGTGGTGTCGTTCATGCTGCCGCGTAGCGTGAGTGCGTTGTACGCGGAGGCGATCGAGCGCGGCGCCGCGGAGCACCTCGCGCGCTACGGCGCGTCGGTCGTGGGCGGTAATGTCGCGTCCATCGACGGACCCTTGGTGTACGACATGACGTTGGTCGGCACGTGCGCGCGCGGACGGGCGTGGAAACGACACGCCCGCGCCGGTGACGCTATGGTTGTTGCGGGGGTTCTCGGTAGCGCGGCGGCCGGTCTTGCGATGCTCAGGAAAGGAGAATCGGCCTCTGCGCTCGTGCGTGCCTATCGCCGCGCCACGCCGCGCCTCGACGTCGCGCGTGCGCTTTCGAAGAGCAACGACGTCCACGGCGCCATCGACGTGAGCGACGGCCTCTCGAGCGACGTGATACACATGTGCGCGGCGAGCCGGCTGGGCTGCGAGCTGGACGCGAGCGCCTTGCCCATTCCGGCCGCGGTGCGGGAGTTCTGTCGATCGCACCGCAAGGACCCGGTCGAATGGGCCCTCAACGGCGGCGAGGACTACGCCCTAGTATTGAGTGTGACGCCGAAACGCGCGGAGGCGGTTTGCCGTATGATCCGCAACGCGGGCGCGCGGGCCTCGATCGTCGGGTGTTTCACGGCCAGCCGCCGCGTCTACGGCATCCTCGAGAACAAACGCGTGCGCCGGTTCGAAGCGCGCGGATGGGATCACCTCAAACGATGACGGAAGCGAAGACCAAATTCCACGAGACCCGCGCGGGCGTGTTCCTGATCTCGTTCGCGCTCATGGTCATCGCCGGGCTCGAGAACAGTGTGGCGCCTTGGGCGCCGTTCTACGTCGTGTACGCCGCGCTCGCGACGTGGCTCCCCATCAAGTGGGGGACCTACCGCTTCGGCTCGATCAAAGCGGTGCCGTGGTGGTGGTGGGTGATCTCGCCGATCATCGCCATCCTGGCACAGGCCATCTTGAGCCTGCTCCTGAACGGCGTGTACGCGCGCATCGTGGTCGCGATGGGTGGCGTCGAGCGACTCGACGACCCCTTGATCGCCGTGCTGCCGATGTTCAACGCGATGTTCGCCGCCGCCTCCGAGCACTTGGGTGTGGAAGTGGGAGTCGTCAGCACCGCCTACTTCGCCTTCATCGTGGCCTGGGCCGGCGCGGGCGAGGAGTTGTACTTCCGCGGCTACGTGCAGGGAACGCTGCGCAAACGCCACTCCGCGCGCTACTCGATCCTGGTGGCGGCGTCGCTGTTCGCGGTCCGTCATTATATGCAGATGTTGCTCATGCTGCCCAAGTACCCGATCTTCGCCGCGAGTGCGTGGGTGCTGACGGGATTCCTGTTCGGCATCTTGCTCGGCTATCTCTACGAACGAACGAAATCCCTGTGGGTTCCGATCGCCATTCATTATGTATTCAACATCATCCCGTTTCTAGTTGGATAGATAGACAGAAGGGAAGCTCCCATGAGCCGCATTCTTGCCGCATGCATCGTCGCGCTGGTTGCGTTCGCGCCCGCCTGTCAGAAGAAGGCGACGATCGCGCCGCCGACGGTGGTCGAAGACTACTCGTACGCGCGCCTCGATGAAGTCGCGGTCACCCACATGGACCTCGACCTCATCGTCGACTTCGGCCTTCAGACCATCTCGGGCATCGCCGCGTTCGATCTCGACAACAAGTCGGACGCCAACGTCGTGCACTTCGACACGTGGGCACTTCACATCCAGGACGTGACGATCGACGGTAAGGAAGCGCGCTGGCAGCTGGGTGATTCCGTGGCGCTCTTGGGAAGGCCGCTCTCGGTGGCCATCACGCCCGAATCCAGGCGCGTCACCGTGCGCTACGCGACCACGAACGACGCGCGCGGCGTGCAGTGGCTCATGCCCCCGCAGACTCTGGGCAAGCACCACCCTTACGTGTACACGCAGTCGCAGTCGTACCACGCGCGCTCGTGGGTGCCCTGTCAAGACACGCCCGCTAACCGCTTCACGTACTCGGCGCGCGTGCACGTGCCGGCCGAGCTGCTCGCGGTCATGAGTGCCAGCAATCCGCAGGAGCGCAGCGTCGAGGGAGTGTATCAATTCGAGATGAAGCAGCCGATTCCGTCGTACCTTTTAGCCCTCGCGGTGGGCGACATCGCGTACCGGCGAATCGGCCCGCGCACCGGCGTTTATTCGGAGCCCGGTCTGGTCAAGGCCGCGGCCGCCGAGTTCTCCGACATGGAGAACATGATGGACGCGGCCGAGGCGATGATGGGTCCCTATCTCTGGGAGCGCTTCGACGTGCTGGTGCTGCCGCCGAGCTTCCCCTTCGGCGGCATGGAGAATCCGCGACTGACGTTCGCAACCCCGGTGCTGGTCGCAGGCGACCGCTCGCTGGTCAGTGTCATCGTGCACGAGCTCGCGCACTCGTGGTCGGGGAACCTCGTCACCAACGCGACCTGGAACGACTTCTGGCTCAACGAGGGCTTCACGACCTACTTGGAGCGGCGCCTGGACGAGGTGCTCTACGGCCGCGAGTACATGGAGATGCAAACGCTGCTCGGATTGCGCGACGTCGACCTCGATTTCGAGGAGTACGGCGTCGACCACAAGGACAGTGCGTTGCTCCTCGACCTCGGCGACCGCGACTTCGAGGAAGTCTCGACGACGGCGGCCTACGAAAAGGGCTGCCTATTCCTGCGCATGCTGGAGGAGTCGTTCGGGCGCGAGACGTTCGATCCGTTCCTGCGCGGCTACTTCGACGCGCACGCGTTCCAGACCATGACCACGGAGCGCTTCGTCGCGTATATGAAGGAGCACCTGTTCGCCAACGACGAGGCCAAGTACGCGGAGCTCTTGGTCGACGACTGGATCTACAAGCCCGGTATGCCGGCGAACACGCCGAAGCCGAAATCGACGCGCTTCAAGCAAGTCGACGCGCAAATCGCCGCCTTCGCGCGGGGAACGCCCGCGCGTTTCTTGCAGACCGAAGGCTGGACCACCAACGAGTGGCAGCGCTTCCTCGACAATCTGCCGCAGCCGCTGACCCACGAGCGCCTCGCCGATCTGGAGAGCGCGTTCCGCTTCGAGAAGATGAACGCAGTCGTGCAGCGCTCGTGGTTCCCAAACGTCATCGCGTCGAAGTACGAGCCGGCCTACCCGGCCCTCGAGGACTTTTTGCTCTCCATCGGACGGCGTTACCTCATCCGTCCTGTGTACATGAAGCTCGCGGAGACCCCCGAGGGCCTCGAGTTCGCGCGGCGCGTGTACGCCCAGGCGCGGCCCGGCTACCACGCCATCACGCAGCAGGGAATCGACCCCGTGCTCAAATGGAGCGAAGTCGCGGCGCAAACGCCCGACGAGAGGCAATGAAAACCGTCGTCGGCGTCATATCCGACACGCACGGGCTCCTGCGCCCGGAGGCGCTCACCGTGCTCGCGGGCTCCGACTACGTGATCCACGCCGGCGACGTCGGCGACGAAGAGATTTTGCAAGCGCTGCGCGCGATCGCGCCCCTCACGGTGGTGCGCGGAAACGTCGACACGCAGGCGTGGTCGCTCAAGCTCCCGCACGGCGACATGCTGGAAGTGGGCGGCGCGCGCATCTACGTCGTCCACGACCTGGGCACACTCGACATCGTGCCCGCGTCTGCGGGCGTGTCGGTGGTCGTATACGGTCACTCGCACCATCCGGATGTATTCACGCGCAACGGGGTGACGTTCTTCAATCCCGGGAGCGCGGGGCCGCGTCGCTTTCGGTTACCGGTCACGGTGGGCCGCATCGAAATCGAGGACGGCCGCGCGCGCGCCAAGATCGTCGAGTTGAACCTCGACGACGACTAAGGAGATCGCGATGAAAGAGACGTTGCAACGCTTGTATGCCCACATGCGGTGGGCCGACGATCAAGTTTACATTCGCTGCCGCGACGCGCACGGCGAAGTAGAAGTCGCGCACCTCACCGAGGCGCTGCGCTTGTTCTCCCACATCGTCGCCGCCGAGCGCTTGTGGTACCTGCGTTTGCAGAAGCAGGACTGGACCGTTCAGAAGGTGTGGCCGACGATGTCGCTGGACGCGTGCGGGAAGCTCGCGCGAGAGAATGCGTCCGCTTTCGGCGCGTACCTCGGCGGACTCACCGAGGCCGACTTCGCGACCGGAATCGCCTACACGACCTCCAAGGGCGACACGTTCACAACCCCGATCGGAGACATTCTGATCCACGTCGCGACCCACGGCGTCCACCACCGGGGACAAATTGCGATGACGCTGCGCCGCGTGGGCATCGAACCGCCGGTGCTCGACTACACTCACTTTGTTAGAACCAGGTAGAATTGCTTATTACACAATAAGTTGTACCGTAGCTACGGCTTTCAGCGAATGCTGAAAGCAATAGCTGTGGTGAATTGGCCACCATCTTCATCAAAGCCATCGAACTAGAAGATCCCTGAGTTTGCCGGCCCACACTTTGTCGCGTGCAACCCTTTCGGTCCCTCCCGACACCCACCTTGTGATGGAACCCAACAGCGTGCCCGATCTCGACGACGCGCGCCTGGTCAAGCGCTTCGTCCGCGGCCGCGACGAGGGGGCGTTTCGCGCCCTCTATCGCGCGCACACGCCGGCCATGCTGGCGGTGGCGTGGCGCTACGTCGACGGCGATCGGATCGACGCCGAGGACGTGGTGCAAGAGGCGTGGATTCGTGCCACGGAGAAGCTGCCGTCGTTCCGGTGGGAGTCGGCGCTGCGCACGTGGCTCGTGGGCATCGCGATCAATTGCGCGCGTAATCGCGCACGGGGCAAACGCGCGACGCAGTCGCGCGACGTCGACCTAGCGGACGTCGTGGAACTGCCCGCCGCACCCGCAGCGGCCGACATCGCGACCTACGATGTCGAACGCGCGGTGGCGCGGCTGCCCGAAGGCTACCGCGAGGTATTGATCCTCCACGACGTCTTCGGCTACACGCACGACGAGATCGCGCGCATGCTGGGGGTCGAATCGGGAACATCGAAGAGCCAGCTTTCACGAGCACGCAGCTCGGTGCGGCGCTGGCTCACGGAGAAAGGACGCATCGGTCATGAGCGACGATCCGAATGAGACGTTGAGCGACGCGGAACAGAAGGCGCTGCGGTCCCTGGCCGGCGCACCCGATCCGTCGCCCGAATTGGAGGATCGGGTGGTGGCCGAGCTGAAACGGCGCGGAGCGATCCGCGCGAACGGAGGCTGGATCATGAAGATCTCGAAAACGGCGGCCGCAGCCGTCATCATGGCGGGGGCATTCGCGGGCGGATTCGCGATGGGCAGCCGCGGCGAGACGGCGACGGTGCCGACAGAAGTTGCGACCACGACGACTCCCACGAGCGACGCGAATCAATACATGCTGCTCATGTACATGCGCGTCGACCCCGCGCAAGCGGCAGCGGATGCGCCCGCGGAAGACCCCATGAACGAAGAGGCCTACCGCGCCATCATCGACGAGTACCGCCAGTGGGCGCTCGACCGTGAGAAGGAGGGGCGCCTGGTTTCGGCGGAGAAGCTCGCCGACGACACGCGCGTGATGACGGGCCGCGGCGACCAGATGACGATTGCGTCGACCATCGACAGCGACCGCGCCCTGGGCGGCTACTTTCTGATCACGGCCCCCAGCCTCGACGACGCCATCGCGCTCGCCAAGACGCACCCGCACCTGAAGTACGGCGGCGAGGTCGAAGTGCGTCCCATCGAAACCACCAACTGACCCGCCCGTTCCCGGCGCTCGCGTGCGTGTGCTAGACTGCCGCGCATGCGAGCGCCTTCTTCGTCCTGGACGCGCCGCCGCTTTCTCGGCGCCTGCGGTGCCGTCACCGTCGGCTTCGTGGCGTACCGGCGTGCGTTCGAGCAATCCATCGACGCGCTGGCAAGCGCCGGTACCTCCGCGCTCGGCTACGGCGCGCCGGTCGACGACCCCGCCGGGGTGATCGACCTCCCGCAAGGATTCCACTACAAGATCGTCGCGCGTACCGGCGACGAGATGGCCGACGGCTTGCTCGTGCCCGGCATGCCCGACGCGATGGCCGCCTTTCCGGGCGGCGACGCGCGCACCATCGTCGTCTGCAACCATGAGTGTCTGAACGCCGACGGTCCCTTCGGCGCGAAGAACGAACGCCTCGCGAAGATTCCCGCGACCAAACTCTACGACCTCGGCGCCGGCGTCACCCCGTGCCCCGGCGGTACCACGACGTTCGTATGGGACACGCGCGCGCAGGCGCTCGTGACGCACCACGTGAGCCTCGTGGGGACGCTGCGCAATTGCGCGGGTGGGGCCACACCGTGGGGCTCGTGGTTGAGCTGCGAGGAGACGGTCCTCACCAAGGGCCACAAGAAAGAAGAGAATCTGCAGCTCATGAAGGACCACGGCTGGGTGTTCGAAGTCCCCGCGACGGCGGAGGCGTCGATCGCGGATCCGGTTCCCATCGTCGCCATGGGGCGCTTCATGCACGAGGCCGTCGCCGTCGACCCGCGCACCGGCGTTGTGTACCTCACCGAGGACCGCGAGGACGGGTTGATCTATCGCTTCATTCCGGCGAAGAAGGGCAACCTGCACGCGGGCGGGCGCTTGCAGGCGTTGGCGCTCGCGGACGGTGCCGCCGATTCGCGCAACTGGCCGGGACCGCAACCGCACATCGCGATCGGTTCCAAGTTGAAGGTGAAGTGGCTCGACCTGGACCACGTCGACGCCCCCGACGACGACCTGCGCACGCGCGGGTACGCAGCCGGTGCGTGCCTGTTCGCGCGCGGTGAAGGGATGTGGATGGGCACCAACGAGGTCTATTTCGTGTGTACCGACGGCGGACGCAAACAGCTCGGCCAGGTGTTCCGCTACACGCCGGGACCGGGCGAAGGAACCGCGAGCGAATTGCCGGGGTATCTCGAGCTGTACATCGAACCCAACGACCCCGAGCGCATGCAGTTCCCGGACAACGTGGTGGTGGCGCCGTGGGGCGACATCATGCTTTGCGAAGATGGGGCCCACCCCAACCGCATCGTCGGGGCGACGGCGGCGGGCGCGCTGTACACGTTCGCGCGCTCGCGCGTGCGGGGCGAATTCGCGGGCGCCACGTTTTCGCCGGACGGGTCGACGCTGTTCGTCAACATGCAGGCGGCGGGTCTGACCCTCGCGATCACGGGGCCATGGAGGACGAGTTGACGCGCGCGCTTTTATTGACAGCGATAGTCGTCGCGGCCGGGATGGTTGCGGGCGAGGCGCGCGCGTGCACGACCTTCTGTTTCGAGGCGGGCGGAACCCTGGTCTTCGGCAAGAACTACGACTGGAGCGTCGACGACGGGCTCGTGATCGTCAACAAGCGCGGTGTGGCCAAGACCGCGTTCACCGAGGACAATCCCGCGCGCTGGATATCCGACTTCGGGAGTGTCACCTTCAACCAGTACGGTCGCGAGTTCCCGAGCGGCGGCATCAACGAGAAGGGGCTCGTGGTCGAGCTGATGTGGCTCGACGAGACGGTGTATCCCGAGCCGGACCGACGCCTGGCGTTGCCCACGTTACAGTGGATCCAGTTCCAGCTCGACAACTCGGCGACCGTCGACGACGTGGTGGCGTGGGATGCCAAGGTGCGCATCGCGGACGGGGGGTCGGCGCGCATCCATTTTCTCGTCGCGGACGCGACGGGCGCGGTGGCGTCCTTCGAGTGCATCAACGGTAAAACGACCGTCCACCGCGGAGACGACCTGCCGTACCCCGTGTTGACCAACGACATGTACCAGGTCTCCACCACCTATCTGCAGCATCTCGACGCGAACAAGCCGCTCACGGACTCGTCGCTCGATCGCTTCGCGCGCGCCGCGCGCGGGCTCCCGAGGCAAGGCAACGCGATCGACGGTGCCTTCGCGCTCCTCGACGAGGTGGCGCAGGGCGAGTACACGCAGTGGAGCATCGTGTACGACATCGGCGAGAAGCGAGCCCACTTTCGCACACGCGCCCACCGCGACGTCCGCTTCATCGACCTGGACGCGCTCGATTTCTCGTGCGCCGCGCCCGTGCGCGTCGTCGACGTGAACGCGGCACACCGCGGCGACGTGAGCAAACGCCTGAAGGAGTATTCGCTCGACACGAACCGAAAGCTCGTGCGCGCGTCGTTCGCCGAGACCGAGTTCTTGCGACACACACCCGAGGACGCCGTGGAAGCGCTCGCGCGCTACCCGGAAGCAACGACGTGCAAGCCGTAGTCGTAACCACGCCCTATTAGTCGAAGTCGCCGTTGCAGTCGATCGATCTCCATACTCCCGCGATGACGGTCGCGATCGCGCTCGCGGTCGGGATGGCCGCGCAGTCGGTGGCCTACCACCTGCGCCTGCCCGGCATCGTCATCTTATTGCTGCTCGGCATGCTGCTCGGCCCCGACGGCCTGGGCATCATTCGCCCCGAAGCCCTCGGCGACGGCCTCTCGGTCGTGGTCG
>JAKEHA010000095.1 GCA_022615275.1 Candidatus Latescibacterota bacterium | reverse complement strand
GGCCGCGAGCGGTAAGCCGCTGAACATCAAGAAGGGCCAGTTCCTGGCTCCGGAAGACATGGCCAACGTGGTCGAGAAAGCGCGCGCCGCCGGCGCGCGCGACGTGTTGCTCACCGAGCGCGGCACCACCTTCGGCTATCACGATCTCGTCGTCGACTTTCGCGGCTTCGCGCGCATGCGCGCAACCGGCTGCCCGGTCATCTTCGACGTCACACACTCGTTGCAGCGACCGGGCGGACTCGGCACTGCGTCCGGCGGCGAGCCCGCGCTGGCCGCGATGATGGCGCGCGCCGCCGCCGCCGTCCCCGTCGACGGATTCTTCATCGAAACCCACCCCGATCCTGGGCGTGCGCTCTCCGACGCCGCCTCCATGCTCCCGCTCGATCGCTTGCCCGCGCTCCTGCGCGACATCGCGCGCATCGCTTCCGCGGCGCGCGGCACGAACTGATCTCTTTACAGCACACCAACGTCCGCGGTTGCACCGGTGGGAGGGATCGTGTACTCTTTCGCAACCCCGAGAAGGAGATTCAATGTACCGCAATCGATTGAAGAGACGCTTCGCAATCGTGGCACCACTCGTCGCGCTTCCGCTCGTTCTCACATCGTGCGCAAAGAAGGCGGAGGAAGCATCGATGCCCGCCGGCGCTTACACCATGGACCGCACGGTTCTGCCCATCGCGGAGCCCCCGGTGGTTCCGATCACCGAAATGGACGCGCGCAAGGCCACACCGCCCGCGCGCTTCGAGGTCAAGGCGCCCGAGAACGCGCCCAACGTCGTCATCGTTTTGATCGACGACATCGGCTTCGGGCACTCGAGTGCCTTCGGCGGACCGATCCACATGCCTACACTCGAGAAGCTCGCCAGCCGCGGGCTGAAATACAATCGCTTTCATACCACCGCGCTGTGCTCGCCGACGCGGACGGCGCTGTTGACCGGACGCAATCATCACATTAACAACGCCGGCGCCATCATGGAGCTGGCGACCGCGTTTCCGGGCAACACCGGCGTGCGCCCGAACAGCGTCGCCCCGCTGGCGGAGATCCTGCGCCTGAACGGTTACAGCACCGCGGCTTTCGGCAAGTACCACGAAACCGCGCCGTGGGAGGCATCGGTTTCAGGGCCGTACGATCGCTGGCCGACGCGCTCGGGCTTCGACAAATTCTACGGATTCATCGGCGGCGAGACCAACCAGTGGGCGCCCGCTATATACGACGGCGTCACGCGGGTGGAACCACCCCACGATCCCGACTATCACTTCACGACCGACATGACCAACAACGCCATGGCCTGGGTTCGCTTCCAGCAGGCGTTGACCCCCGACAAGCCCTTCTACATATACTTCGCCACCGGCGCCACGCACGCGCCGCACCACGTCGGCAAGGAGTGGATCGCGAAGTACCAGGGCAAGTTCGACCAGGGGTGGGACGCGCTGCGCGAAGAGACCCTCGCGCGTCAGTTGGAATTGGGTGTGGTGCCGGCGGGGACGAAGCTGACGGCGCGTCCGGATGAGATTCCGTCCTGGGAGTCGTGCTCGCCGGAACAGAAGCGCCTGTTCGCCCGCCAGATGGAGACCTTCGCGGGCTTCGCCGAACAGACCGACTACGAAGTCGGCCGTCTGGTGCAAACGCTCGAGGACATGGGCGAGTTGGACAACACGATTCTTTTCTACATCGTGGGTGACAACGGAGCCAGCGCCGAAGGCGGCCCCGACGGCAGCTACAACGAGATCCTGGCGCTCAACGGAATCGTGAGCGACGTGTCGTCACAGCTTGCACACATCGACGAGTGGGGCGGTCCGAACACGTTCCCGCACTTTTCCATCGGTTGGGCGCACGCGGGCAACGCGCCCTTCCAGTGGACCAAGCAGGTGGCCTCGCACTTCGGAGGCACGCGCAATGCGATGGTGCTCCACTGGCCGGCCCGAATTCCCAACGCGCGCGGCGAACTGCGCTCGCAGTTCCACCACGTGATCGACGTCGCGCCCACCGTCTTGGAGGCGACCGGCTTGCCGGAACCGAAGTCGGTGGACGGCACCGTGCAGTACCCGATGGACGGCATTTCGATGGTGTACACCTTCGACGACGCGGCCGCGCCGGGGCGCCGCACCACGCAGTACTTCGAGATGTTCGGTAACCGCGCGATCTATCACGACGGGTGGGTGGCGGCGACGCGGCACTCGATCCCGTGGCTGTTGGCGGAGAACCCACCGTTCAGCGATGACACGTGGGAGCTCTACAACGTCGACGAGGATTTCAGCCAGGCCGACGATCTGGCTGCGCAAAATCCCGAGAAGCTCAAAGAGCTGCAGGCGTTGTTCGACCAGGAAGCAATCAAGAACCACGTCTATCCGCTCGACGACCGTCGTGCCGAGCGCTTCGACTCCAAGATCGCGGGGCGCCCGGACCTAATGGGACCGCGCACGTCATTGACCTTGTACGAGGGGATGACGGGCATCACCGAGAACGCGTTCATCAATATCAAGGGCCGTTCGTCTGCGATCACCGCCGAGATCGACGTGCCCGCGAACGCGAACGGCGTCATCATCTCGCAAGCGGGAAGCTTCGGCGGCTGGAGCCTGTACATGAAGAACGGCCGCGTGAACTACGTCTATAACTATGGCGGTCTGGAGCGCTGGACGGTCACGTCGCCCTCGGCCATCGGGCCGGGCCAGCACACGGTACTGCAGGAATTCGTGTACGACGGCGGCGGCGCCGGCAAGGGTGCATTGGTCAAGCTCACCATCGACGGCAAGCCCGCCGGCGAAGGACGCGTCGAACACACGATGCCGTTCATCTATTCAGCCGACGAGGGCGTCGACGTCGGGACCGACAACGAGACCATCGTGACCAATGACTACAAGACCGGGAACAACAAGTTCACTGGGCGTATCGTCAAGGTGACGGTCGAGCAGAAGTAGCAGGGGACCGAGCCAGTTGAAAAGGGATGGTGTCGTGGACGCGGCCGCGGAAGAGCAACGCATCGCGGAGCTGACCGAGTTCTCGCTCACCGACTGCGGCGCGATGGAACGCTTGGCGATGCGGCTGGGGATCAGCCGGCCGCCGGAGGCGCGCCGGCTGGTGCGGCGTGCTGTCTTGACCGGCTTGCTCGCGTGGCTCCCGCTGCTCGTGATCGGGCTGTTCACGAGCAACGACGGCCAGCGCCCCGCGATCTCGTTCCGGCAGGACATCGCGGTGCACGCGCGTTTTCTCGTGGTGGTGCCCATCCTCATCCTGGCCGAGGGAGGCATCGGGCAGCGTACGCGTCTCGTCGCCGCGGGGTTCCTGACCTCGGGCCTCGTCTCCGAAGCGGATGCGCCTCGATTTCAAGCCATGGTGCGTAGGTCGCGCACGCTCGTCGACTCCGTCTGGCCGGAGGTGTTCCTTCTCGCCGTCACCTACGTATTGGTGTGGTTCATGATACAGGCGGTGAACAACGACGGCGTTCTGGTCTGGTTCGAACGAGCCACGGCGGACGGCCATCGCCTCACGGTCGCGGGCTGGTGGTACGCGCTCGTGGCCGTCCCGATCGCCAGCTTTCTGTTCCTGCGCTGGTTGTGGCGCTACCTGGTTTGGTCATGGTTCCTCCATCGGCTCTCGCGATTGAACCTCCGACTCGTAGCCAGCCACCCGGATCGTGCCGGAGGGCTCGGGTTCGTCAATGTGGGTCATGCCGCATTCGCGATCCTGGCCATCGCGGCCGGAGCGATGATATCCGCGGCCGCCGCCAACCGCGTGATCCACGAAAGCGCGCCGCTGAAAACCTATCAGGCCGTAATCATCGGATTCGTCGTGCTTTCGGTGGTGGTCGGGATCGCGCCGCTCATGGCGTTCATGAGACTGCTGATACGGACCAAGCGCCGAGCGCTCGTCGAGTACGGCGACCTCGCGACCCGCTACGTTCGCTCGTTCGAGCGCAAGTGGGTGACGGCCGGCGGCAAATCCAACGAAGAGCTATTGGGCACCAGTGACATTCAATCCCTGGCCGACCTGGGCGGGAGCTTCGAGCGCGTCGACCACATGAAGGTGATGCCGTTCGACCGGCGCGTCGTCATGGCGTTCGCGTTTTCGGCCGCGGCCCCCATGCTGCCACTGTTGCTGGCCGTGATGCCATTGAACGAAATGATCAAGTTCATCCTCAAGGCGATGATCTAGGACCGGGCGTACCCGAAATCCCCGCGAAGGTGGTATTCTCTTGGCCGTGAAAACCGACAAGCACACCGACGTCGACGCGCTCCTCGCGGGCGCCCGCCGCCTGATCGACGAGGAGATCGCGGGCTTGAAGACGCTGCGCGACCGCCTCGGCCCCGAGCTCGGGCGCGCGGTCGACGCCATCGTCGCCTGCCGCGGGCGCCTGATCGTCTCCGGTGTGGGCAAGTCCGGTCAGATCGCCAAGAAGATCGCGAGCACGCTGACCTCGACCGGCACGCCCAGCTTCTACGTCCACGCCTTCGAAGCCGCCCACGGCGATCTCGGTCTGGTCTATCCGGGCGACGTCGTCGTCATCATCTCGAAAAGCGGAATGGGCGACGAGTTGCGCGACTTCGTCCCCGCCTTGAAGAAGCTCGGGGTCACTCTCATCGCCATGACCGCGTCGCGCAGCTCGTACCTCGCCCAGCACAGCGACATCGTGCTCGAGTTCGACGCCGCCAAGGAAGCCGGTTGCCTCGGCCTCGCTCCCACCACCAGCGCCACCGTCTCGCTGGTGCTCGGCCACGTGCTGGCAAGCGCGCTCATGGAGCGAAAGGGTGTGACACCCGAAGAGTTCGCGCGCACGCACCCGGGCGGGATGCTGGGCAAACGTCTGACCGTCACCGTGTCGGAAGTAATGCGTACCGGCCACGCGGTGCCCGTGGTCCACGAGACCACGACTTTGCGCGAAGCCCTCTTCGAGATCATGGAGAAGAGCATCGGCTGCACGGGCGTCGTGGACGCGCGCGGGAAGCTCACCGGCATCATCACCGACGGCGACTTGAAGCGCATCCTCGCCCACCGCGACGACGCCCTCGAGCTGCCCGTGGTCGACGTGATGACGCACGCCCCCAAGACCATCGAGCCGAGCGTGCTCGCGGTCGAGGCCCTGGCGAAGATGGAGCTCAACATGCCGGGACCGCTGCTGATGTACTTCATCGTCGACGCCAATCGCAAGCCGGTCGGTCTGCTCCACCTGCACGACATCCTGCGCGCAGGATTACGCGCCGAGTAACCCGCGCGCGACAGCGCGCGCCTTGGAGGAGAAGTCGCATGAGACCTCGAATCTTCATCCCGTTGGTACTGGCGACCGTCATCGGTCTTGGGGCGCGCGTGAACGCGCAGGAACAACTCGACACGACCGAGCTGGCTAAGAAGACGCAGAATCCGGTGAGCGACCTGGTCAGTATTCCGCTCCAATTCAACTGGAACCAGGGCGGAGGGTTCGCGGACGCGACCCACTTCAATTTGAATCTTCAGCCGGTCGCACCGATCAAGTTCGAGAAGTTCACCCTGACCGCGCGCACCATCGTGCCGTACAACAGCTTTCCGGCCGGGGGCAGCGAGCGCGCGACCGGCATCGGCGACATCCAAGAGCAGATTTACTTCGCGCCGGCGAACCCCGGGAAGTTCATCTGGGGCGTGGGCCCCGTGTTCTCGTTTCCGACCGCGACCAACAGTTTCGTGGAGACTGGAAGCTGGACCATAGGGCCAGGCGCAGTCGCGTTAACCACGCCCGGCCCGTGGGTGATCGGTGCACTCGTCAATCAGTACTGGACCTACTACGACGAAGGCGGCGACCCCGAGACGAACCTGTTCGTCTTCCAGCCCTTCGTGAACTACAACTTCGGCGGGGGGTGGGCGCTCGCGTTCGCGCCGCTGTGGACGGCCAACTGGGACGCCCCCGACGGCGACGAGTGGACCATCCCGCTGGGTCTCGGACTCTCGCGCACCACCGTGTTCAATCGCCGGCCGATGGTGCTCGGGGTGCAGTTCTATCGCAATGTCGAGCACCCGAGTGGAGGCGCCGACACCCAGATCCGCGCCATCGTCTCCTTCCTCTATCCGAAGTAGAGGGTGCGGCGGCGACTCCCTGGAAGGCCTCCTAACTCCCGCAAATTCCCGATC
>JAKEHA010000094.1 GCA_022615275.1 Candidatus Latescibacterota bacterium | reverse complement strand
TCGCCGCCGGAGAGACGATGGGGATTGCGATCGAGCACGTGGGCCAAGTCGAAGCGCCCGATGGCGGCTTCGATACGCGCGGCGCGCGCGTCGTGCGCGACCTCCACTGGAATCGACAGCGCCAACTCGTGGCGAACGCTGGTCGCGACCAGCTGGTTGTCCGCGTCTTGATGGAGGAGGGCGATGCGCGCCGCACCGCTTCGTTTCAGCGTGCCGGATCGCAGCGGAACCAGGCCCGCGAGCGCGCTCAATAACGTCGACTTGCCGGAGCCGTTGACGCCGACGATCGCCGTCCACGATCCCTCCTGTATTTGTAACGATATGTTATCCAGCGCGGGGTGGCGCGCGCCTTCGAACGTTACCGTAGCATTGTTGAGGGTCAGCACTCGGAGGCGAATTCTTCGACGCTCACGTCGCCGCCGCAGGGAACCTCGGCAAGCGGGCCGATCTCGGCGAGGTAGGCGCTCATCACGTCTTCCAGCTCGGCGAGCATCTTGACCGTCATCAAGCGGCCGCGCAGACTGCGCGCGCTGGGGAGCCGCTTCAAGTACGCGGCCAGGACCTTGCGCATCGCGATGACGCCACCCGGCTCGCCGTCGATGCGGACCGCTTCGCGCACGTGGCGCAGCATGGTGCGCACGCGCTCGCGCGGCGTGGGCTGCGTGTACTCTTCGCCCGAAAGGCGCGTCTTCACTTCGTCGAAGACCCACGGGTTGCCGATGGCGGCGCGGCCGATCATCACGGCGTCGCAGGCCGTGTGCTCGCGCATGCGCACGACGTCGGCGGCGCTGCGCACGTCGCCGTTTCCGATGACCGGAATCGACACGGCCCGCTTCGCCTCCGCGATCAAGTCCCAATTGGCGACACCCGAAAATCCTTGCGAGCGCGTGCGCGCGTGCAGCGAGAGCATCGACACGCCGGCGTCTTCGATCACGGTGGCGTACTCGCGCACGCGTTCGCCGGTGGGCTTGTCCCAGCCCGCGCGAATCTTGGCCGACACCGGCACCGAGCTGCGGCGCACCACTTCGCGGCAAATGCGTCCCAAGAGGTCGACGTCCTTCAAGACCGCCGAGCCGCCGTTGCCGTTGACGATCTTCTTCACCGGACACCCGAAGTTCATGTCGAGATAGACGGGCTGTAATTCGGACAGCCGCGCGGCGGTTTCGCCCATGCGCACGGGGTCGCCGCCGAAGATCTGGATGGAGAGCGGCCCCTGGTCGGTGTCGAGCCCGCGGATGGCTTTGCAGTCTTCCTCTTTGCCGCGCGTCATCGCCTCCGAGCTGATCATCTCGGTGACGACCATGTCGGCGCCGTGCTCCAAGCAAATGCGCCGAAACGGCGCCGTGGTGACGCCGCACAGGGGTGCCAAGATGGCGCGCGCGCCGTCGCCGATTCCATTCAATTGAGAGCGAACCATGGGTTGGCCCCCATGATAATGGGCCGCGCGCCCGCGCGCAACGCCCAAGTCCGGCAGCAAGTTGCCCCGACTTGCATCGAAGGCGCGAATTGCCTATCGTAGCTCGTGCGTCCCCGCAGCCAACGCCATGCAGCCCACCCCCGTCATTAGCATTCCCACGCGCGACGCGCACCCCGTCGTCGCGGATTGGTACGCGCCCAACGGCGCCGACCACGGCAACGTCGACCGCGTCATCGTCATGTCGCACGGCTTCAAGGGCCACCGGCGCTGGGGCTTCATCCCCATCGTCGCGACCCGGCTGCAGTTCAAGGGCTTCGGCGTGCTCGCCATCGATTTTTCGCACGCCGGGCACGTCCCCGCCGACGGCTCCGTGGTCGAAGAGATCGCGGAGGGCTTCGTCGCGCCGGATTTGTTTCGTCAGAACACGATCGCGCGCGAACTGGACGACCTCGCGCACGTCTTGACGTGGTTGCGCGACCCCATGGGCGGCGCCTTTCTCTTGGGGTTGGCGGAGAGTCCCGCCATCGGCTTGTGGGGACACAGCCGCGGCGGCGTCATATCGATTCTCACCGCGCTCGAAGACCCCGGGATCGCCGCGCTCGTCACGTGGTCCGCGCTCGCGCACCCCGACCACTACACCGAGCGCCAGAAGGAATTGTGGCGCGAGAAGGGCGAGCTCGCCTTCACCGACTACGCGAGCGGCACCGCCCTCGCGCTGGGCGAAGCGTACCTAGACGACATCGAGGCCCAGCGCGACGCCTACGCCGTCGGAGACCGCGCGCAGGACCTCGCCATCCCGCACCTGATCGTGCACGGCGAGCACGACCCCACCGTGCCGGTCGCGGACTCGTACAAGTTCTACGACACGCCCACGATTCGGGCGGACAAGAAGCTACTGCGGTTGTTGACGGGACACACCTACGGGTACGACGACGGCCACATCGCGAGCGAGGCGCTCGACAACGCCATCAAGGCGACCGCGGAGTGGTTCGAGACCTATCTCAAGGCGCCGTCGGCGCAAGAGTCCTGACGCGGGCGCGTCAGTCCTTCCTGGCGCTCGCCTGGTTCTCTTTGAACTCTTCGAACCAGTTCTGCACGACGCGAATCCGCAGCATCTGACGTCCCTTCTCGTCGCCGGCGCTGTGGTTGACGACGAAGCGATCGCCGTCTGCGACGTCGAAGTTCGACGTGGGGTTCAGATTGATGCCCAGCGAGTCGGCGCGGAACAGCGTGTGGGGCCGCCCGAGTGAGAGCCCGGAGCGTGCATCCACGTCGACTTCGTAGAGCATGTTGTTGAACTGGTAGTAGAGACGCGTTCCGCGACGATTCCAGGCCGGCCAGGTACCGCCGCTGGTCGACACCTGCCACTTGCCCTCGCCGCTCGGGAACCGCGCGAGGTAAACTTCCCAGCGTCCCGATTCGTCCGACGTGTAGGCGACGTGCTGACCGTCGGGCGAGACGACCGGACTTGTCTCGCTGCTCATGCTCGCCACGACGGAAACAGCGGCGATCGACGTGTCCACGGGGAACGGTCGCATGAGGATATCGCTCTTCGTGTCCACCCCGTCTTCCTCGAAGACGACGAAGCGACCGTCCGGAGACATGGCCGGGACGTACCCTCTGCACTGAAATTGCTCGACGCCGGTTCCGTCGGCTGCGCGTGACATGATCGCGCTCCGCGCCGTGTTGAGGTAGACCACCGTCGATCCATCCGGTGTCCACGTTGGGCGCACGTCGCTCCCGGGATCGAACGTGAGACGGGTTCGTGTACCGCGATCGAGATCGAATACCCAAACGTCCAGGTTGTCCCCTTCTTCCACCGCCGCGGCGACGCGCTTACCGTCGGGCGAGATGGCCGGCTGCCCGATGCGTCCGCCCACGTCGCTGATGGGTGCGAGCATGCGGCCGGAGCGATCCACCCACGCGAGCTGATACTGCCCGGACTCGCCGCCGTGGCGAAACGCCAGGGTTCCGTCGGACGCCGGGCACGGCTCCGCGGCCTCGGCTTCGACCAGAAAGGGCTCGCCCGTCACCGACAACGTTTGCAACGAGAACGGCAACCCCCAGATTCCCGACGACGTCGGCGTGCGTCGAAACACGATGTGCCCGCTGGGCGAGTAGCGGGGCTGCCACAAGCGCGCGCCCGCCACCGCGAGCAATTCCTTTCGTTCTCCGTTCGCATAC
>JAKEHA010000093.1 GCA_022615275.1 Candidatus Latescibacterota bacterium | reverse complement strand
TGGCGGCTGCGCCGTGGCTCATCGGAAACAACTCGGTGTTGGCCGCCAAGGTATTGCCTCTGGTCAAGACGTCATCCGTGGCGCTCGTTTCCAAGCCGCCCGCCGGGTACGGCTTCGAGATCGTCGTGGATCACTATTTCCGGGCCATGATCATAGACACCGGTATGAGGCCGCAGCCATGACCTTCCGCGCTCGCATCCTCATTGCCTTCTTACTTGCGACCGTCGTCCCGATCGTGGCCCTCGGCTTGCTCGTCCGCCGCGAGATGACGCAGCGGCTCACGTCGCAATACGAGCGCCGCGTCGACGCGTTAGTTCGTGTGGTCGAAGAGGATCTCGCGCGCACACGCGTCAGCGTGCATGAAGCGTTGGCCGAGATTGGAGAAGAGATCATCGCCGACAATCGGTTCCGGCGCGCGGCGATGACGGAGGCGCAAGACGAGCGTCGCTACCTACTCGACTATGCAACCAGCGTCATGCCGGTCGCGGGGCTGTCGATGCTGCAGATTCAGGACGAATCCGGGCGCATCTTGAGCTCGGGGCATTTTCGCAACGACTACGATCGCGTCAATCCGAACCTCCCGCGTCTTCTTGGGTCCGCACCCGAGCGAAGCGCCCTGGTGCGCGCGCGCACGCCGGGCGGGTCGTTCCTGGCCCTCGCGTGCGTGGATTCGGTCGCGATGGGGAACCGTCGCTTCGTGCTGGTCGGCGGGGTCGAAGCGGAGTCGCGCTTCCTGCAGGACCTGGCGCGCGACGGCGCGATTCGTGTGTCTCTGGAGTTGCCGGGCGATTCGTTGTCCGCTATTGTGGACACGACCGTAACGGCAGTAGCGATCGTGCGGACATCGACGATTCCGTTCGCGGATACGGAACGCGACGCGCTCACGACAGCGACCTTCCGCGTGGCGCACGCTACGACCGAGTTGCGGGCGTTGCGAAGCAGCATCGATCGCTGGTTCGTGATTGCAATTGCACTCGCCGCGCTCCTGGCGACGATCGCCGCCGCCTGGATCGCGTCGCGTTTGAGCCGCCCGCTCGTCGATCTGGCCGAGAAGACCTCGCGCATCGATCTCGATCGCCTGGACGTCGACTTCGCGAACGGGCGCAAGGACGAAATCGGCCTGCTGGCGGGGACATTGAGCAAGTTGACCGCGCGACTGCGCGAGAGCACGGTGCAGCTCAAGGACGCCGAGCGCCGCGCCACCTTCGGTGACCTCGCGCGTCAAGTGAATCACGACATCAAGAACGGGCTGACGCCGATTCGCAATGTCTTCCGGCATCTGTCACAGCAATCCAAGGAAGACCCCGCGAAGTTGCCCGGCGCCTTCGACGAGCGCAGCGCCACCCTGGACGCGAGCATCGCCTACCTCGAGAACCTCGCCACCAACTATGCGCGGCTTTCGCGCCGCGGCGATCGTACGCGCTGCGATATCAACGATGTGGTCCGAAAGATATCGAAAGATCGCAACGATCCGGGCAAGATTGACGTCGTAACCAAGCTCGCGGGGAACGCGAGCGTGTGGGGCGACGATGTCTCGGTGCGCCGCGTCGTCGAGAATCTGGTCGCCAACGCGATCGAGAGCCTCGGCGGCAAGGGGCGTGTGACGATCACCACCGAGCACGTACGCCGCGACCGCGGTGAGTCGCGCGTCCGATTGACGGTCGCGGACACGGGCGCGGGGATGGATGCCGCCACCCGTGACAAGATTTTCGACGATTTCTACACGACCAAGCCGGAAGGCACGGGGCTCGGGCTTTCCATCGTGCGACGCCTGATGATGGACTTGGACGGCACCATCGCGGTCGAAAGCGAGATCGGAAAAGGTAGCCGCTTCATGGTCGAGTTTCCCGCTGCCGAGATAGCATCGCGAAAGGTGGAGTCGTAAATGCCACTCGTCCTCGTGGTTGACGACGTGCGCACGCTCGCGGAGCAATACGCCTACGACCTGAAACGGATTGCGGGCTACACCACACGCGTCGCGACGTCGGGCAAGGAAGCGCTCGAGATTCTTACCATCGAGCCCGTCGATTGTTTGATCCTCGACCTCGAGATGCCCGGCATCGACGGATTCGAGGTTTTGCGGCGTGTCAAGAAGGACGGCTTCCACGTCCCCGTCATCGTCTACACGGGAACCAGCAACTATGACCGCTGCGTGCAGGCCATCAAGCTGGGGGCGTACAGCTTCATCGACAAAGCGGAGTCGATGGAGCGCGTCGCGCACGAGGTGGGCAACGCCATCGAGCGGTGGCGTCTGCAGGTGGAAGTGCAAACGCTGCGTCGCGACGCGGGCGTCGAGCGCAGCCTCATCGGCGAGAGCGAAGCGATGCGCGCGCTGGATGCGCAGATTGCGCGCGTGGCCGCCATCCCGAGTGCCGTGCTGATCGTGGGTGAGAGCGGGACGGGCAAGGAGCTGGTCGCAAGCGATCTCCATCGACGAAGCCAGCGGGCCAATGGTCCATATGTCGCGATCAATTGCGCCGCACTCCCCGACTCGCTGATCGAGAGCGAACTGTTCGGCCACGAGCGCGGTGCATTCACGGGTGCGAACCGCACGCACCACGGAGCCTTCGAGCGAGCGTCGGGCGGGACATTGTTCCTGGATGAGATCGGCGAACTACCGGCGGCAGCGCAGGCCAAGCTGCTGCGCGTGCTCGAGCAGGGAGAAGTAACGCGCCTGGGTGCGGAGCGCAGCGTCAAGGTGGACGCGCGCGTGGTCGCAGCCACGCACCGCGATCTCGAAGCGGACATCAAAGCCGGTCGCTTTCGAGAAGATCTCTACTACCGACTCAACACGCACGTCGTCCATGTGCCGCCCTTGCGCGATCGCGCATCGGATATTCTCGACCTCGCGAACCACTTCCTATCCGCGACGTGCACGCGTTTTGGCGTACGCCGCAAGCGCTTCGACCGCGGCGTGCTCGACGCCCTCATGACCTACGACTGGCGCCGCAACAACGTGCGCGAGCTGCGCAACATCGTCGAACGCATGGTGATTGCGACCGACGGAGATGTGATCGACGCCCACGCAATACCTACCGAGATCAAGACCATCGCGCCGGCCAAGCGTGCGAAGACGCGGACCTTTCGCGAGCGCAAGTCGGAAGCCGAGCGGCAGATCGTGGTTGCAGCACTCGAGCGCAACGAAGGCAACGTCGGTCGCACGGCTTCCGAATTGGGCCTCGCCGATCATGCCAGCCTTCTCAAGATCATGCGCCGGCTCGGCGTCAAGACACCCTGAAAGCGTGTCCAAACGGACACATCCGCCCCCACGAAATTGTGTCCGATTGGACACGTGCGCTACACGCGCAGTCATAAACATTTCCCATTCAATAGGTTGCAAACCGAGGTCTACTGGCGGCACGTTTGCGATAGCGGTCCTCGACTCGGCGCCATGACGACGCCGAGAAGGTCCAAGGAGGACTCGCCATGTTGCACCGCAGTCAATCGCAGTACGCCGCCGCGGCGGCGTTCATCGCCTTGTCACTCGCCGTCGCCGGATGCGGCACCGACGAAGATACTGTCAGCGAGCGCACATCGACGTCCACGTCGGAGATCCAGACGCTGATACCGGAGCACGTCGTCGAAACGCCGACGTCGGCGCCGGAGGTCGCAACCACACCGCAAGCTCCCGTCGACGTCACCTACGAGCAATCCGAGACCGCGTTCCTCGAAGGCCGCTACGACGAAGCCGTCGATCTATTCACCGTCTACACGCAGCGACGCGAGTCGAATCCGTGGGGCCACTACATGCTGGGCATGTCGGCGTGGAAGTCGGGCCGCCTGGAGACGGCGGAGACCGCGTTCAAGCGCGCGATCGAGCTCGACTCGACGCTCGTGAAGGCGCATCTCAACCTGGGTCGCGTTCTGATCGAAGCCAGCCGGCCCAGCGAAGCGCTGTCGATCATCGATCGCGTCATCGCGGTCGAAGGCGAGACCAGCGTCGCACACCGCCTCAAGGGCAACGCGTACCATACGCTCGGCCAGAAGCAAGACGCGCTGGCGTCGTATCGTCGCGCGATCCAGATCGATCCCGAAGATGCGTGGTCGATGAACAATCTCGCGTTCATCCTGATCGAAGACGGTCGTTACGACGAAGCGCTGCCCGCGCTCGCGCGCGCGACCGAGCTGCGCAAGGATGTCGCCGTGTTCTTCAACAATCTGGGAATGGCGCTCGAGTGCACCGGGCACTTCCGCGCCGCGGAGGACGCGTACACGCTGGCGTCGTCGCTGGATGGAGTGAGCGCGAAATCGGTCGCGAACCGTGATCGCGTGGCCATCGTCGTGGAGCAGCCGGGCATGCCCGCGGTGGATCTGGCGGCACTGGCGCGCGCGTTCGAGTCGGAAATCGCGGGATCGCAGGGGGCGTCGGTCGCGACGGCCGAAATAGAGGCCGCGCCCGCCGTTCCTTCGACCAGCGAAACGGACACCACTTCGTCCGCACAGCAGCCGCGCTAGATCGATCGAGACCGGCAGGGAAGGAGAGCACCGGCCTACCGCCGGTGCTCTCTATTCCACCAGGCGGAATCGGGCGGTTCGACTCGTCTCTCGTTTCGAGACGCCGTCGGTCACGGAGACATCCAACTCGTAGTCACCCGGCCAAAGCTCGTCGGTCTTCAAGAATACGTACACGACGTCCTGCGGTCCAGGTGCGGCCGCTTCGAAGCTCGATGCGAGCACCGTCGATTCGTCGGAGCCGCCCACGATCTTCTTCCAGAGTCCCTTCGGCGCGGGCGTAAGCGGCTTCACGCGGTACGAGACCTGGTATCGGTGGACCCCTCCATCGTCGGGCGCGAGGTTGTAGACCTCGAAGTACACCGGCGCCGAGGTCGCGATGAAGTATCGTGCGGACGGTTTCGGAACCACCTCCAGCGCACCGCGGTTGAACGCGGACTCTCGGCTCACCGGCGCGACGCGGCTCGAGAAGCAGACGGTGCTCATCGCGGGCCGCCGCGAGAGATCGTCGACGGACACGTGCTTGCGATACGAAGAGAATCGGCCCGTGCCGTTCTCTTCGATCGTGATGGCCAGCTCGTACGTCCCCGGGGGGAGCGTCGACGGAAGCTGCATGACGACATCGAAGATCGAATCCCCGGCGGCGTCCCGGAGTACATGGGTCGTGTGCGAGACGCGCGCGACTTCGCTCGCCTCCAGATCGAAGAAGACCGCGGTCGCGCGATACTGCGTCGCCCCTGGTTTACCGCGATCGACGGCCTCGAACTCCGCGTTCACATCGACGCGATCCAACGACTCGCCGCCCCGAAAGCACGCGACGCCGAACTCGAACGGCACACGCATGGGTTCGAAATCGAACGGGAACGCGGCCGGGTAGGTCTCCAAGACCTCGGGAAAGCGCCACAACGACTGCTGGAAGTCCTCCCAAGTGAATTGGTCGGACGATCCGTACATGCCGAAGTACCCGCCTCCTATTCCCAAGACGACATCGAGCGTCATGAGATCCAGATCGAGGTCCGGCATCGCCCCCCACTGACCGGCCGGCATTCGCAGGCGGTCGCTGCTCCAGCGCTCGCCGATCGGCAATTGAACATGTTCCAGATAGTAGGTGTAGTTGCCGTTCCCGAACGCGTCCTCGAATTGCACCGTCATTCCGAACGCGGGGTAGTACCAATACTCGCCGGGGCGGACGTACGACCGCGGCGAAACGTCCGCGGTCACGATGTCGCGTCCTACCGGGAGACCGTAGCGAATGCACACTTCGCCGCGCTGGTCCCAACCCGGCCATTCCGCGCGGCCGAACCAGCTGGTCGCGAACTCGACGCGGCGCTCGTGCTCGAGGCGCGCCTCGTTTTCGGGCGTGGTTAGAATGGGGTCGCGACTGCGCCAGAACTCGCGCATCCATCGGATGCAACTGTCTTCGTTTCGAAGCAACAGGAGGTCCGTCAACTCGTCGGTTGAAAGCAAGTACTGCAGGGACGCCAACTCGACTCGGGTCGGCGTCGAGAAATTACGACTGAACCGGTAGATCTGCTCGCTCTCGAACTTGTAGTCGCGACGGGCTGGGTCGGCGTCGCTCGTCGCGCTGGCGAGCAGACCGGCGAGAATTCCGAACGCGACGATGGGTGCGACGCGATCGCCTGCGCGAGTTCGCGGATGACGTCGTGTGCTTGTCGATGCCGGCCGACTTTCACGCCGTCGGGCAGTTCTTCGACGACTTCGGTCGTGGCGTGGTTCCGCGACCACCTGGAGGCGCCGGCCATCGTCCCGTCGTCGCACACGCACGAAGGAGGGAAGTCACATGGGCTCGTTACTCGTTAGGGACTTGATGACGGAGAAGGTCTACAGCATTCATCCTGGAGAAGACCTGGCTCGTCTGGTCGACTTGATGGATGACATCCACGTGCGCCACGTTCCCGTGGTCGATGACGAACGCATCATCGTGGGATTGGTCTCGCAGCGCGATCTCGTGCGCGAGGTGATGCACGGATCTCGCGAGTTGCCGCTGTCTCACATGCGCGAGCTTCTGAAGCGCAAGAACGTCCGCTCGATCATGACCACCGACGTGGAAACGGTGGAGCCCGACACCAAGATCGAAGAGGCCGGTCAGATCATGCTCGACAACAAGCTGGGCTGCCTTCCGGTGGCGGAAGGGGACCGGCTAGTCGGGATCCTGACCGAAGCGGACTTCGTGAAGTTCACGGTTGGTTTGGCGCAGCGCACTCAATCGGTGTGACGACCGGCGTCGCGATGAAGAGCCAGTCCCGGTTGCCTTCGGCCACCGGTTGGAACCACCCCGTGGCGGACCACACGCTGAGATCGTGGGCGATATCGTCGACGCCCTTCGAATCCCAGTCGTTGTCGAACGAGAACGAACACCCGTCCTCGTTCGCGCGGTCGATGTAGCTGAATGATGCGTTCCCGCCCCAGCCGTCGAGCGTGAAGGTGGCCGGGTTGAGCGCGCTCGCGCCGGTTACGTAGACGTCGCGATCGATGTTGCCGCCGGAGAGGATCAGGGCCACACGCTTGCCGGCCATGCGCGCGCCTTCCTGCAGCAGCGCGGCGAGCGGTGCAGCGCCGGCGCCTTCGGCGACGTTGTGGGTATCGGTGAAATAGTGGCGCATGGCCGCTTTGATCTCAGCCTCGCTGACCGTCACGATCCGGTCGGCGCCCTTGAAGACGATGTCGAGCGCCGCTTCGTCGGGCACGCGGCAGGCCATGCCGTCGGCGATGGTGTCGGCGTTGTTGGTGGAGGCCGGAGCCTTGCGCGCGAATGAGAGGGCGTAGGCCGGCGCGTTCTCGGCAACGACACCGACGATCTTCGTGGTCAGGCCGAGGGCGTCCCGCGCGGCGATGGTGCCGCAGATGCCGGAACCCAGCCCGATCGGAACGTACACCGTGTCGATGTCCGCCACGGCATGGAACAGTTCCAGCGCATAGGTGCCGACGCCGACGACCAGCCATGGATGGAAGGAGCGCAGGGCGTGCAGCCGGCACTCGGCAGCCAGGTCCATGGCGTGCTCATAGGCGGCCTGGAAGTCGTGGCC
>JAKEHA010000092.1 GCA_022615275.1 Candidatus Latescibacterota bacterium | reverse complement strand
CGACGAGCACCCCAGACCCTTCACATGGACCAAAACGGCCGATGAGATCATCGAAACGGTCGGGCGGTTTTGCATGGAAACTTCCAACTCATGACACTAGCGGCCGTCCAGCAACCGGGCGACTTCGTCCGGCGCGCTCGTCGGGCGCAGGCAGACATAGTTCTCGCACACGTACGCCGTCGCGCGGCCGTCGAGCATTGCAACGTCACGGATGAACTCCAGCCTCTCCGAGAGCCTGCGCTGCCCGCTTCCTCCGTCGGCCAGTAGCAAGATCCTGTTGGGAACAAAGCGCCCATGGACAACGCGTAGCATCGCACGAGTATCGTCGGCGCCGCGGCTACCCGCAATCACGATCTGGACTGGCTTCTCGAGGTAAAAGCCGAGGCCCACCAGGAATTGCGCCGCGGCCGCCGGAGATCGAGCGACGCCGGCCGCGAACGCCTGCACGATTCGCCCGGCTCGATCGCGGTACCCTGCACCGTCCGTCATTTGCGCGAGCCGCGACAGATTCAAGAGCGCCACGGAATTGGCCGACGGCTCGACGCTGTCGAAGACCGCCTTCGAGCGAACCAGGACACTTGGGTCCTTGCCATCGGTTGCGTAGTAGCCCCCGTTCGACTGGTCCCAGAACCGGAGATCCATCTGGTCTTGCAGCGTCACGGCCCAGTCGAAGTACGCGATATCGAACGATGCTTCGTACAGGTCCAGCAGCGCCTGGACGAGGAATGCATAGTCGTCGGCCTGCCCGCTGATCGCGGCTTCTCCGTCTCGATATCGACGAAGCAGCGTTCGGCTCCCGGCGTCGTAGAGCTCGGCCCTGATGAATGCCGCCGCAGCGCTCGCGCGCGCCAGATACTCCGGCGAGTCGAACACCTGAGCGGCGCGGGCGAACGCGGAAATCATCAGGGCGTTCCAGGAGGTGAGCGTCTTGTCGTCCAAGTGCGGCCGTGGCCGGTCTTGTCGTGCTCGGAAGAGTCGATCGCGACCATTCGCCAGTATCCCAACGACCTCGGCGGTCGGCTTCCCGAATCTCTGCGCCGTCTCGTCAATGGTGTGCGACACGATCAGTACGTTTTTACCGCCAAACTCGCCGAACGGGTCGTGCTCGACGTTCCCTTCTTTCTCCACGCCGTAGTGGTACGCGAAGATACCTGCGTCGCTCCCGCCGACGATCGAATCGATCTCACTCCGCGTCCAGACGTAGAACGCCCCCTCTCTGTGCTCCGAACGGCCGGGCACCCGGCTGTCGGCATCTTCAGCGGAGAAGAACTGTCCTCGGTCACCCGTCATGTCGCGTCGCACGTACTCTAGAATCCCGCGGGCAATATCCTCGAAGTCAGACTCGCGCGTGATCTGGTACGCCTCCGTGTATGTGATCGCCAATTGGGACTGGTCGTAGAGCATCTTCTCGAAATGGGGGACGTGCCACCGATCATCGGTAGAGTACCGATGGAAGCCACCGCCAACGACGTCATGAATCCCGCCCGCGGCCATCTTGCGCAGGGTAAAGAGAGCGTGATCGCGCGGCAATGCCTCGCCCATGCGGGCATACTGCCGGAATAGGAGGCCGTATAGTAGGGGCACCGGGAACTTGGGGGCTTCCGAGAATCCACCGTTCACGCCATCGAAGCGGCCGTCGATTTCGCGCACGCCCTTGGTGATTACAGACTCGTCCAATGCGCCTCCCCCAGGTGCGTTTGTGGCTCGCAACTCCTGGCGCAGAAAGTTCAGTGCCGAGACGCCTGTCTGCAAAACGCGCGCGCGATCGTTCTGCCACGCGCCAGCGACGCGCTGAAGTAGCTGCCCGAACTGGTCGGGGGGAAAATACGTGCCGCCAAAGAACGGTTCCAACGAGGGCGTCAACCAGACGCTCATCGGCCATCCGCCGTGGCCCGTCGACGCCGTGACAAACTTCATATAGATGTCGTCGATGTCGGGCCGCTCCTCTCGGTCGATCTTGATGCTGACGAAGTGCTGATTCAGAATCGCTGCAATCTCATGGTTCTCGAACGATTCGCGTTCCATGACGTGGCACCAGTGGCACGTCGAATAGCCGATCGACAGGAAAATCGGCTTGTCTTCCGCGCGCGCCCTGGCGAACGCTTCCTCGCCCCATGGGAACCAGTCCACGGGATTGTTGGCGTGCTGAAGCAGGTAGGGGCTTTTTTCGTTTGCCAGTCGGTTGCGGTTGGGTTCGCCGCGATCATCGGTCGCGGCAGCTGCGGCGCCCTCGCGGCCCGCCCGCTCGGCACGCCCGCGCGTACCGGATCGGCCTTGCTGGAAGACAATCGCCGCCCCCGTCACCGCGACCACCAAAAGGAACAAGTAGGACCAACGCCTCGGCTTTCCGAGCCTCGTCTTCATCGCACGCTCCGATCGTCACAAGCGAGACCGTAGACGAGACCGTTCTCCCTCCACAACTCGACGCGGACGCCATGCTGACTCGTCAGCTCTGCATGCACGCCCCCAGTCCTCATGCCCAGACGCGTGACGTACAACGTGACCAACTCACCATCCCGGTGGCGTCGCAGCCTAAGCTGCGCAGCCGGAGATCCACCGAGTGAGCAATACCGCCCACCGACCAGATCATACGACTCTATGAGATCCGGCCGCGTCGGAAGCAGCGGGAAGTCCAACCGAGGGAGTCCGGCCTGCACAACCTCGTAATGGGGCGTCTCCACTTGCATATCCATCTTCTTGATGTGATTGATCGCGATCTCGGTGGTCAGCCCTCGGGTGAACCGAACGCTCCAGTTCGATGCAACCGCTCCAATAAGAGCGATCACGGCGGCTGCCACGAGTGCGCTCCACGCGCGCCGTCCCAGCCAACTGCGACTGTCCGGCGAACGGGTCTCGCGAAGCAATTCGCGCAGGCAGCCGTCGTCGAGTCGCTTCGACAGGTAGTACTCTCGAATCTGTCGTTCGAACGATCTCATGTCATCTGTCGCACTCGTTCCCGCGACTGCGGGATGTCGATGCTGCCTCGTTGAGCTTGTGTCGTGCCCGATGCATGAGACTGCCGACCGTGCCGGCGGGACGCCCCGTCAAGTCCGCGATCTCTTGCACCGTGTATCCGGCAACAACATTGAGGTAGAGCGCTTCCCGCTCCTCCGGGCGAAGGTTCGAGAGAAGACCCTCGAGGTCCAGCCGCGCATCGATCTCGTCGACACCTCGATTCGGTCCCTCCGCCGACTCCCCGTGAGTCTCCAACGGCTCGAAAACGACGACCTTGTCCCGGCGAACCCGGTCATAAAAGAGATTCCTGACCGCCGTCAGAAGAAGCGCTTCGCTCTCGATCCTTCCATAGCGGCCGAGCAACCGCACGCAAGCGGCCTGAACGAGGTCTTCTGCGTCCGGCGCTCGATGCGTTAACGCAAACGCGAACCGATAGCCGGCGTTCAGCAGATCCTTTTCGCGGTTCCTCCTACGTTTCAACATGCGTCAAGGATGGAACGTCGCTAGTTGGTCACTTGCCGCTCAGATAGTCGCGTTTTTGGTCTCCTGCCTTGTGCACAATGACATCGACGACCTTGAATACGCCGTTCTTCTCCGCCACGAGGAGATCGAGATCGTACAACGTGTCGCCGCTGGAGAAGTCCGCACAACTCACGAAGAATGCCCCCTTTTTCATGATGCCTGCGTGCAACTCCTTGAAGGTCAGTTCGAGCACGGAATCGGTGACCGGGTCATAGATGTAGTACACGCCCTCCACTTGCATCTGGTCGACATGGGTCTTCATGGCCGATTGGATTGCTTTTCGCGCTTCGCCCTGTATGGCAGGGTCGTCGCCCCCATATGCGGGCGCCGAGAAAACGAGGAGCATCAGGCCTGCGATCATCGGTCTGGGGGACATACGCTCATTCCTCCTCTATTGGAACCGGAAAGCGTTGGGAATATCCACTGTTCTGGAAACGAATGAGATGGGCAATTCATTGCGCCGTTTTCCCACTTTCGTCCGTCGGCGCTTGGCCAACCCGATTCGAGGGACTGCCGATTAGTCCGGACATGCTACACTGCGGCGGGCGGGACGACGGCCGTGCCGGAGTCTTTCGACGCAAGGCCGGATTGCCGCCGATGGTTCGTGGAATTGCTGTGTCGCTCGCGACGAAACCGAAGGCACCATGCCGGCGCACGATAGGGATTTCCTCGAAAAGTTGCGATCAGGCGATGAAGCAGCCTTTCGACTGCTCGTGGGGGATCTCCAAGGTCCCTTGATCCGGTTTGCTCGCTCGTTTTGTCGCACGGAGTCCGTGGTGGAGGAGGCGGTCCAGGAGACGTGGCTTGCCGTGATCCGCGGCATCGACGGCTTCGAGGGACGCTCCTCGCTGCGCTCCTGGATATTCGGCATTCTGGCCAACCAGGCCCGCCGCCACGCCGTTCGCGAAGACCGGCGCTCGCGCGCGGAGCATGGGATGTCCTCGACTCCCGGCCAGGATTCGGACTCGCCAGCTGACGACGAAGACCAGGATCGCGAGCCGGGAATGGGCGCTAACGGGATGTGGGAGACTCCCCCTTCGCCCTGGGGGTTCGAGAATCCAGAACTGATCATGCTTCGCGAAGAAACCCTCGTGGTGATCGAGGAGGCACTCCGGGCCATGCCGGAAGCCCAGCGACAGGTGGTCCTTTTGCGCGACGTCGAAGCTCTCGCCGCCGGCGAAGTGTGTAACATTCTGGGCGTTTCGGAAACCAACATGCGGGTGCTCCTCCATCGAGGACGCGCTCGTGTCAGACGCGCTCTGGATGCCTATATGAAGCTCGGGACGATGCCCAGCTCATCGCCTCAACCGAGATCGAGAAGTCATGATGAAATGCAACGAGGTTATGCGCCTGGCGAGCGCCTTTCTGGAGCACCGGCTCCGTCTCCGCAAACGCCTGGCCTTCGTGATGCACATCGCGATGTGCCGGGGCTGCCGCGCGTACGTCGAGCAATTGCGGCTGACGATACTTGGACTTCGCGCTCTGAAAGCGCCGGTGCGTCCCGGGCCATCGGACGAAATTCTCCAGCGCTTCCGCGATCACGCGCGTAACCGCGATCGTTGACCTCTCGCCGCTACCGGCGCTTCGCAAGCCGATAGTGCCTCGGGGACCGCAGGCTTGCCGGCCATTCCTTCTCGAGCTCAACACCTAGCCCCAGCGCAATAGTGCCCGCATTCCAGGCCCGTGAAAACACCGGAGGCGGTTTGATCCGTAACGAATCCCGGCCGGCCGGCACTACTCGGTTGATATCGATGGTGTCGCGCCCTCGTCGCCTGGTTTCTCAAAGCGGAGTCCGATCGATGGAAGGAGCCGCCGAACACGAATTGTTGATCGTGAAACAGAAGGGAGATGGAAATGACGCGTTCTCTTGGAAAAGCAACCGTCGCCGGACTGACGGCGACCGCGGCGATGACGCTGCTGATGGTCATGGCGCCCAAGATAGGCATGCCGAAGATGGACATCGGAGCCATGCTGGCGTCGAAGATGGGAGGTGTGCCGGCACTTGGTTGGGCGGCGCACTTCATGATCGGCATCGTGCTGGCGCTCGTCTATGCGCTTGCCTTCCAGCGGCGTCTGCCGGGTGCGGGATTTGTCCGCGGAGCTGTCTTTGCTCTCGTGCCATGGCTCGTAGCCCAACTGGTCGTCATGCCGATGATGGGCATGGGGCTGTTTAGCGGCTCGGTCGCGATGGCGGGCGGGAGCCTCATGGGCCACCTCGTCTACGGCACCGTTCTCGGAGGGATTCTCGGCGTGCCTGAATGCTCGGGAAGTTGCGCGTAACAATCTCGCCGGCACGTGCACCAACGTGCGGAGTCAATTCCAGACAACGCTGTTCGTGCGATAGCATTTTTACCTACGGAGGATACTCATGCGAAGAATCGTTCTGATGTTGACAACTGCCCTGTTTGCCTTTGCGGCCACCGGGGCGTTCGCAGATTCCAAGGAGCCTGCAATTGGCGGCTATTGCCCGGTGGCGTACGTCGCCATGGGCAAGGCGGTCAAGGGTGATCCCAAGGTTTCGGTCGACCACGAGGGCAAGCACTATCTCTTTGTCAGCGCCGACGCGAAGAAGATGTTCGAAGCCGATCCGTCGAAGTACGAGGTCGCCTACGACGGCTACTGCGCCACCGCGATGGCGATGGGCAGAAAGCTCGAAAGCGATCCGACCCTCTTCAGCCAATCCAACGAGACGACGTATCTCTTCTCGAGCGCCGATGCCAAGAAAATGTTCGACGGCGATCCCAGTGCCACCATCGAGAAGGCCGACCTGCAGTGGGCGGCCCTGAACCCGGCCCTCGGCGGCTACTGTCCAGTGGCGTACGTCGCCATGGGCACGGCGGTCAAGGGCGATCCCAAGGTTTCAGTCGACCACGAGGGCAAGCACTACCTCTTCGTCAACGCCGACGCGAAGAAGATGTTCGAAGCCGACCCCTCGAAGTACGAGGTTGCCTACGACGGCTATTGCGCCACCGCGATGGCGATGGGTAAGAAGCTCGAAAGCGATCCCACACTTTTCGCCGTCGCGAACGGGACAAGCTACCTCTTCTCGAGCGCCGACGCGAAGAAGGCGTTCGAGGGTGACGCGGCCGGCACCATCAAGAAGGCTGACCAGCAGTGGGCAAAGCTCCACTAGTTAGTACGCAGGGGGACGCTGGGACAGGATCCCGGCGTCCCCTTAGAGCCGGCTCGCGCTCGGGCGGACGGATTCAGATGACGAGGGTGATCGTTCTTCATTTTGACGGCTGTCCGAACGTCGAAGCGAGCCCAGCCCTCGAGTGTCGCCGCGAGGGGCGCATATCGGGAACGCGATCGAGGCATTGCGCATTTGCAGGGTTCGTCTCTTAGGAATTCAACGTCCCGAATCCTCGTCGGCCCAGTGGAAGCGGTGCAGGAAGCGATGCGCGACGGGCGCCATCAGGATGCCGATGACGAAGAGCACGACCAAACCGGCATACAGTGCGTAGAACCCCGCGAAGAGCTTGCCATGGCTGCTGTGCGGCACGTCCACCGGCCCCATACCGCCCAGCAACATCGCGCTGTTGAGGAATGCTTCGCGCCAGTCCAGGTGCTCGAAGTGCATGTAGCCCGCCATGCCGATCGCGAGCGACACGGTGATGACACCCGCGGCGGCGGCGGAGTGCGTCGCCATGCGGCGCAGGAAGCGCCGGAACGTGATGGGAGGATGCTTTCGGCTTTCGTAGGGCATGGTCGTCCTAGCGGCGAATCATCCGCAGGAACGCGTCCTCGTCTATGACCTCGACGCCCAGCTTCTGCGCCTTCTCGAGCTTCGTGCCCGCATTTTCCCCCGCGACGACGTAGCTCGTGTTCTTCGACACCGACGACGCCGCCTTGCCGCCGCGCTTTTTCACCTCGGCTTCCGCTTCTTCGCGCGTAAACTTGGTGAGCGTGCCCGTGAACACGAAGGTCTTCCCCGCCAACTCGGTGCTCGTCGCGCGCGGCGCGCGCGCGAAGGTGATCCCGGCCTTCACGAGATCGCGCACCAGCTTGCGGTTCCCCGCGACGGACGTCCAGGTACGGATCTCCTGGGCGATGACCTCGCCCACGCCGTGGATGCTCGATAGTTCCTCTTCGCTCGCTTCCATGAGGGCTTCGATCGAACCGAAGTGCTCCGCGAGCACTTCCGCGACGGTCTCGCCCACGTTGCGAATGCCGAGTGCGTAGATGAAGCGTGGCAGCGTCGTGTGCTTCGAGCGCTCGATGGCGTCGATGACATTCTGCGCGGACTTCTCCGCCATGCGTTCCAATGGAATCAAATCGTCGACGGTGAGCTTGTAGAAGTCGGCGGGCGTTTCGACCAGGGCGGCAGTCACGAGTTGATCGACCAACTTGAAGCCCAGCCCCTCGATGTCTATCGCCCCGCGCGACACGAAGTGGATCAAGCGACCGCGCACTTGAATGGGGCACGCGAAGTTGGGACAGCGCGTCACCGCTTCGCCCTCGGGGCGCACGACGCGCGTGCCGCACACGGGGCACTTCTCCGGCATCTTGAACTTGGGGAGCGAGCCCTTGCGCAGCTCCTTGACGGGTGCCACGACTTCGGGGATGACGTCGCCCGCTCGGCGCACGAACACCCAATCGCCCACGCGCACGTCTTTCTTCTCGATCTCGTCGGCGTTGTGGAGGGTCGCGTTCGAAACCGTGACGCCACCCACGCGCACCGGCTCCAGGCGCGCCACCGGTGTGAGCGCGCCGGTGCGGCCCACCTGCACTTCGATGTCGAGCACGCGCGTGCGCGCTTCCTGGGGCGGGAACTTCCACGCGATCGCCCAGCGCGGCGAACGCGAGCGCGTCCCCGCTTCCTCCTGCACGCCGAAGTCGTTGACCTTGACCACCACACCGTCGATCTCGTACGGGAGCTTGGGGCGTTTCTCTTCCAACTCGTTGTGGAACGCGATCGCGTCGTCTATGGTCTGGCAGCGCTTCGACAAGGGATTGACCGGGAGCCCCCAGCGTCGCAGCGCTTGCAGCAGATCCCATTGTGAGCGAATCGTGGTGCCTTCGGCGCTCCCGATTCCGTAGGCGAAGAACTTGAGCGGCCGCGTCGCCGTGACACCCGGGTCGATCTGCTTCAACGATCCGGCCGCGGTGTTGCGAGGATTGGCGTAGAGCTTCTCCCCGCTCTCCATCTGTTTCTTGTTTATGCGCTCGAAGTCGGCGAGCGGCATGTAGACCTCGCCGCGCACACTTAGCGTCTTGGGCGGCTTCGCCCCCTTCGCGGGGTGCATGAGGCGTAGCGGAATCGCGCGAATGGTGCGCACGTTGGGTGTCACGTCCTCGCCGTTGACACCGTCGCCGCGCGTCGAAGCCTGCACCAGCGTGCCGTCTTCGTACACCAGCTCGACCGCGACCCCGTCCATCTTGGGCTCGGCGACATAGTCGCCTTCGCCGGCAGAACCGACCGCGCGTACCAGGCGCTCGCGCCAGGCGCGAAATTCCTCCTCGGCCATCGCGTTCTCGAGCGAGAGCATGGGCACCGCGCGCGTGACGACGGAGAATCCTTCGGCCGGCGGCGCGCCGATGCGCTGCGTGGGCGAATCGCGGGTGCGAAACTCCGGCCACTTCGCCTCGATCTCCTCGAGGCGGCGCAGCAGCGCATCGTATTCGGCGTCGGAGACGGTGGGACGATCGAGCACGTGGTAGTTGTAGTTGTGCTCCTCTATTTCGCGGCGAAGCTTCTCGACTTCGGCGCGCGAGGGTTTGGCGGGCTTGTGCGCGGGCATACGGCTTGCTCCGTCGTCCATGGCGAGATTCTAGCAGAGGCCCGCGGAAGAGTGTACAATCGTGCGGGCCAGCCATCATGACCAAGCAACGCACCCCACCCCAAGCGACCGAGCCGCTCGTCGGCGAGTTGGAGCGCATCGGCCCCGACGGCCGCGACGCCGTCGTGGTCGGCGTGGAAGCGCCCGGCTTCGACGACCTGCCGGCGCGCGAGAAGCGCTTCCTCTATTGCATGACGCGGGCCGCGATCGCCGGCAACGGGATCGCGTTCCAGCAAAGCCACCGTGACGCCGACGACATCGCGCGCCTGCTGGAGGCGTGTTTCATGCACGCGGACGGGCTCGACCCAGCCGTGCGCGACGCGCTGCACGAGTACTTGAAGCTGGTCTGGATCCACCACGGGCCGTACCACCACCACACGCACGCGAAGTTCACGCCGCCGCGGCTCACCCACGCGATGCTGGCCGTCGCCGCACAACACGCGTCTTCACGCGGGGCTTCGTTTCCACTGCGCGCGGGCGAATCCGTAGACGCGCTACTCGCACGCCTCCATCGTTCGATCTTCGACCTCGGCTACGAGCCCGTGCAGACCAATCAGTCGTCGGGCGTCGACGTCGTCGCGACCAGTGCCGTCAATTACTACGACCCCGGCGTCACCAAGGCCGACGTCGATGCGCTCCCCGAGTGGCGCGAACGGGTGAATGTACGCTTCGCGGTACGCGACGGTCGTGTCGTACCCGAAGTATTCCGCATCGGTGGCGTGTTCGGGCCCGAGCTCGAGACGGTGTCGCACTTCGTGCGGCTCGCGCTTCCACACGCGGAGAACGACGAGCAGCGCGCGGCCATTCGGTCGTTGCTCGAGTTCTACGCCACCGGCGACGAGCGACACTTTCGCGAGCACATGATCCACTGGCTCCAGAGCGGCGCTCGCGTCGACTATCTCAACGGGTTCATCGAGAGCTACCTCGACCCGCGCGGCGTCATCGGCCAGTTCGAGGGCAACGCGAGCTTCCGCGCCGGCGGCGGCACCCTCGAGAGGATCGCCGAGAACGCGCCCTACTTCGAGGCCAAGATGCCGTGGCCCGACGCGTACAGGCGCAGCGACGTGTCGCGCCCGGTGGCACTGATGGTCAACGTGGTGGTCGAGACCGGTGACGCCGGTCCGGTCTCGCCCGCGGCCTACAATCTCCCCAACTACAACGACATTCGCCGTGACCACGGGAGCAAGAACGTCATTCTGTACAACATCGAGAATACGCGCACGGAGGGCGTGGAGCAGGCGGTCGTGAACGAGTTCTTCCTCCCCGAGTATCGCGACGCGGTGCTGTCCCTCTCGCACCCGCTGACGCGCCCGCTCAAAGTATTCTTGCACGAAGTCATCGGCCACGGCTCGGGGCGGCCCGACCCCGCACTGGGCGCGATGGACCCGCGCGCGCGTTTGGGCCGCGTGTACTCGTCGCTCGAAGAGGCGCGCGCCGACTTGGTCGCGCTCTATCACATCGGCGACCCCAAGCTCTCCGAGATCGGCGCCTACGACGCGGGCATGCGCGACCTCGTGGTCGAGACCGCGTTCGTGTCATACCTGCAGGGATGGATGGCGCGCATGGACCGCGTCGAAGGCCACGAGGTGCGCGAGGCCCACGACCGCGGGCACCATACGATCTTGATGTGGCTCGTGCGCGGCGGTGAGCGCAAGCGCGACTACGGCGTCGAGGTGATCAAGGTGGACGGCGACTACTTCGTGCGCGTGACCGACACCGACCGCGCACACGAAGGCGTGGGTGAGTTGCTCTTGCGCCTGCAGGTGATCAAATCGACCGGCGACGCCGACGCCGCGCACCGCATCTTCGACGACTTCGGGACCCGGCTCGATCCCGCATGGAAGGCGAACATCGCCGCGCGGCGTGAGAAACTGAAACTCCCCAAGCTCAAGGCTTTCGTGTTCCCACGACTCTCGCCCGTTGTGCGCGGCGACGAGATCGTCGACGTGAAAATCGCCTACGATGAGGATCTAACCGCGCAGCAGCTTCGCTTCCGCAGGCTGGAACACTCGCGCTCGCTCGAAGCCGACTAGACCGCGCGCGTTTCCGCGCGCAGATACTCCCGCAACGCCTTCAAGTGCTCCCACGCCTCCGGCTTCTTGCGCGCATCGCGCAATAGAAACGCCGGGTTGTACATCACCATGAATTGAACGCCGGGATACGCGGAGACCCTAAAGAACTTGCCTGCCTGCTCCTCCATGGTTGCCTCGGCGCGCTCGGGGTCGATCCATTTGAGCGCCACGGCGCCGAGCAGGACAATCACGCGCGGCTTGACCAGCGCCACCTGCTTCTCGAGGAACGGCATGCACGCCGCCACCTCGTCCGCGAGCGGCGCGCGATCCACTTCCGGTTTACACTTGGTGACGTTGGCAATGATGACGTCCTTGTCGGGGTCGAGGTGAATCGCGCGCAGCATCTTGTCGAGCAGTTCCCCCGCGCGCCCGACGAAGGGCTTCCCTTGCAAGTCTTCGTTGTCACCCGGGCGCTCGCCGATGAGCATGAGCGACGCCGTGGGGCTCCCGCGGTCGATCACGATGTTGGTGCGTGCGTAACAGAGCTGGCAGCGCCGGCAATTGTAGGCGCGCAGCCGCGCATAGAAGTCGGCGTAGGTCTCGGCGGCGAGAATCTGGTTGTAGGCGGCGTCGAAGAGGTCGTTCTGCATGGCGAGTCTGGATTGTACGCCTCCATGGCCACGCCTTCAACCAGGCGGGAATTGTGGGTTCCGAAACGCCCTTCGGCATGCTAGAATCCTGGAAGCCGACCGCACACGAGGTTTCTCGTATGCGCTTTTCTCCAGTCCGACTTATCCTGACGCTACTCGTTCTCGTTCCGATTTCCCCTCGCGCTGACATTTCGCAGTGCTATCTAATCGAAGCGGGCAATTCGCAGGCCGTCGACGTTCACGGCGATTGGATGCTGGGCGGGTTGGGTAGATATTTGCTTGTAGTCGATGTTTCGGACGGCAGTGAGCCCACTAGACTGGCTTCGGAGTACGTCTCAGGCGGAATCAGCGCTATCGAATGGGTGGGAGACCGCGCATACGTCGCGAGCGGTTACGGGTTATTGATTTACGACGTGTCCAACCCGCTTGACCCCGAAATGCTAGGAGAGGAGTTGAGTGCTTCCGCGTCGGATGTTGCCGTAGTAGGTGACGTTGCGTACGTCACTCGATCAACCACCGGATTCAGAAGTGTGGACGTTTCCAATCCGAGCAATCCCATCGTTGTTGGCGTCGGCACTGCCCAAGGGTGGCCTCGAGGGATTCGGGCGGTGGGGACTTTCGCGTACGTCTCCGGCTTCATGGGCGACTTGGCTATCATGGACCTCTCGAATCCAGCAACTCCTACGCAAGTTGGCTTTCATGCAATCTGGGGAGATGGCTGGGATCTCGACGTCGTCGACACGCTCGCCTACGTCCCTGGATCGGGAGGACTCGCAATCATCGACGTAAGCAATCCAGCTGCACCGATGGAACTCGGTCGCTACGAAGACTTCAGCCTATACTCCCCCCGCTGTGTCGCCGTGGTCGGTGACTACGCCTATCTCTGCGACCAAGCGTATACCTTCGCGGTTGTCGATATTAGCGATCCAAGCACCCCCCTGCTGGTTACCCAGATCGACGACATAGGTGCGAACGCGATTGCCAAGCGCGGGAGCCAGGTCTTCACAGCTAACGTTGGATCGAGCTTCACTGTCAGGAGCATCGCCGATCCAACGAATCCGAGTGTCGAAGGTTCCGTTCATGGGCTGTCACGGAGCTACGCGATTGCTCTTCAGGACCGAGTACTTTACGCAGGCACCGATGTCAACGCGGCGACTATCGACGTGCAATCACCACATGACCCGGCCTTTCTGGGGTATGCGGATGGCTACGGGATATTTTCCGCTCTTTATCCTAGTGGTTCGAGGCTTTACGCGGGAAGGTCCGACCCGTACTTCGATGGTAATCTCGGCGGGCTCTCGATATTCGACATCGGCGATCCCACGTCTCCTGACGAATTGTCCTACGTCTTCAACCTAGATTCCGCGTACGATGTCGAAGCACGCGGTTCGTACGCTTACGTATTGGGATTCTTCCAGGGACATAAGATTCGAATCCACGACATCACGAACGAGGCCATTCCTGCGGAGGTGTCCACGATAAACCTATCGCCGGTGGCTGAGAACTTCGACTTGAGCGGCAGTTTGCTGCTGGTCGCCAACCAGGCCAACGACCTGGGAATATATGATGTCACGAATCCTCCAACTCCCGTGCTACGATCGACCTTCACCGCGACGGAAGACGCGCGCGATGTTTGCGTGATCGGGGAGGCGGCGTTCGTCGCCGATCGTGCGGTGGGGTTGATCGTGGTGGACCTATCAGATCCCGATCTACCCGTCGAGATAGGCCGCTTGGCGAACGTCGGACAACCCGACTACATCGTCGCCAAAAATCCGTACGTCGTACTGTGCGGTTCTGATCCCCTGCTGCGTGTCGTCGATGTGTCGACTCCCGAGGCGCCCACGTTGGTCGATTCTTTCCAAACCGGCGGTTCCTACGAGATTGCGGTCGAAGGATCCACGATCGCTACAATTACGCGCCCGGACGCCTCGATTGCGATCTTGAACGCGCCGATACTGAATGTCGTCTCCCACATTGCGGGTAACGTCTCTTCAAATTTGTCACTCAGCGCGCATCCAAACCCCTTCAACCCGTCGACGACGATCACGATCGTCGTTCCAACGCGTCGCTTCGTGGAGCTGGATATCTTCGACCTGGCCGGCCGCTATGTGTGCGCGCTAGTTGAAGCTGACATGCCGGGCGGAATGCACCTGGTGACGTGGGACGGCCGAGACGCCGCCGGAAGCATCGTCGCTAGCGGCGTCTATTTTTGCAGACTCCGCGCCGGCGGCGAGGTCTTGAGTCGGAAACTCGTGCTGCTCAAATAGCGAGTCGACTTGCAGTTTTCGCGCGCTCGCCCTAAACTGCCCCCATGATCTTCCATCAGATCGACGCAGGCGGCGATCGCAACTTCGCGTATCTCATCGCCGACAAGAAGGGCGGGGTTGCGGCCTTGTTCGACCCGCCGCCCGATCCCGAGCGCTACGCGGACTTGATCGAGCGCGACAAGCTCAAGATCCAGTTCATCGTGGTGACGCACGGGCACAGCGATCACTCATGGGGCTTGGCACCCGCGAAGAAGCGCTTCGGCGGGAAGATCGTCGGGCACGTGTCGATCTTGTCGGGCGTCGATGTCAAAGTCGACGACGGCGACACGCTCGCGCTCGGTAATCTTACGCTGAAGTTCATCTACACGCCCGGCCACTCCGACGACCATGTCTGCATCGTGTGCGAGAACAAGCTCATTTCGGGCGACATCCTGTTTGTCGGCAAAGTGGGCGGCACCGACCTGGGCTCCGGCGCGCGGCGCGAATGGGATAGCTTGCAGAAGCTCATGGATCTCCCCGACGACACCGAAGTGTGGCCGGGTCACAACTACGGCACCGCTCCGACGTCGACCATCGGCCGCGAGAAAGAAACCAATCCCTTCCTCCTTCAACCTACGTTCGAAGCCTTCATCGATCTCAAGGCCAACTGGCTCGAGTACAAGCGCAAGCACGGCATCAAGTAACTGCGCGGCCGACACGATCGATTCCTCGAACGCGATTTCTGGCGCACGAGTACAACACCATATTGTTCGAGTCGTGCGCCAGTTTGAGCGGAGAGGAACGATCGTGTCGGCCTGGGCTGTTGAGCTCAAGGCACGTCGCTTGCGATATCCCACCTCGAAGCACCGGCGTGAATTGCGTAACTCGCAATTCAGCAACGGGTTCCTGCTTCGGGAGGGGAATCGCGCATGGCCAGTTTCTTGCCGGGCGGTCCGGCGACATCCGATCGAATCGACGACCTTGCGGCCGAGCTCACGCTCTCGCTCGAGCTTTCGCGCGGCGAAGGTTGCGACTTGGCGGCCACGCAGCGCGCCGCCGACCGGCTGGCGGAAGCGTTCCATGGCGCCATCGTCGCGGCCGAGGCGGCCGAGCGTGACGAGTCCAACGAGTCGCTCGACGACGTCTACAAACTGGTCGAGTCGGCGTACCGGCAGTGGAAGGCCGTCGATGCCGCCTTCGCGCAAACGATTCGTCTCGCCTACGAGCACCAGGTGCCGCGCGCCAATCTCCTGATCGACGACGTTCGCGCCTCGCTCGAGCGCAAGGTCGGCGAACCGATCGCCGAGGCGTACACGGAGCTGCGCACGCGCTGGGCCGCGCACGTCGATTCGCGCCCGTGGGATTCGTTCCTGAATCGCGCGCCGCAGCACGTCGACCGCGGCCCGTTGGAGGGAGCGTTGAACGCGCTCGCGCGCGGGGACGACCTCGACGTGGAAGACGCGATCGGGGCGCTCGCGAATGGCTTGCGCTACGCCTTCGCCGAACACTTGAACACGCACCCCGAGGACCTCGACGACCTCGAAGTGGGCATCTGGAAGCGTCCCGAAGTATTGGTCGCCTCCGACTTCTGGGGGCACCCCAAGCGGACGCGTTTGCTGGACATTCTCGCGCACAGCGGCTCCGAGCGTTCGCGCACGAGTGCCAAGACGCTCGCGAAGCTCTTCGCGCCCAACCCCAAGGGTGCGGCCGCGGTGGTGCGCGCGCTCGACGACGTCCACGAGTCGCAGCGCGAGCGCTTCACACGCTGTCTCATGCTCCACCCCGACTACGAGGTGCGCCGCTACGCGGCCAACAACACCGACATCAATTCGATCTGGAAGGTGGTGACACCGGAGGCGGTCCCGTGCGCGACCATTCTGTCGCTGCTCGAACGCCTGGTAGGATCGAGCCGCTACACGACCGCGCAGCGCAAGATCTTCTTCGACGCGGTATATCGCCGGCTCTTGTCGCTCACGACGCGCTCCGACGTGCTGTACGCGCGCGGCATCGTGCGCATCTTCGTGAAGCTCAATTTCTTCCTGGAAGACAGCTACTTTCATAAACTGTCGACCTTGATGGACTACCTCGCCAGCAAGGAGAAGTTGCACGGGATCAACGACGGGCTGTTGGCCGACTACATCGCGCGCATGCGCACGGAGAAGGCCAAGGCGGGCTCGATCCCGAGCGAGGATCCCTCCTTCGACGGGATTCCGCTGGTGGTGCTGCGCAAGCTGGCGCGCGACGGCCACTTCTGGCACGTCTTGATCACGCACCCAATCGCCAAGATCGCGCGCGAGACGGTGGCGCACGTCTCCACCAAGGACCGCGCGCTTCAAATTGCCAATAACCATCGCGTGAACTCGGAGGTGCTGCGCGGACTGGGTCGCAAGCGCGAGCTGTTCTCTGCGCTGCCGGCCAAGATGGCGCTCCTGTCGAACCCGCAGACGCCGATCGCCGTTTCGATGAACTACGTATCCGACCTGACGCTCCAGGACGTCGAAGCGCTCCTGCGCCGCTCCACCGTCCACCCGGAGCTGCGCAACCAGCTGCGCGCGAAGTACGACGCGGTCAAGCGCTGACGCGCGCGGCGTTTAGCGCCCGGCCATTTTCGCTTGCGCGACGGGCGCGAGTTGTCGCACCCTGGGCGAATTGTGGAATCGCACCTGGGTGAAACGCTGGCGGTCTGGTGGGTCCTGCCCTTCGTCGGGATCCTTCTGTCGATCGCGCTCTTCCCGCTCTTCGCGCCCCGCTTTTGGCACCACCACTTCCCCAAGGTGTCGCTGTTCTGGGCGCTGGCGCTCGCGGTTCCCTTCGTGTGGTTCTTCCGCGACGCGGCCCTGCACGAGATCGCCCACATCTTTCTCGTCGACTACATCCCGTTCATCATCTTGCTGTGGGCGCTGTACACGGTCTCGTCGGGCATCCTGGTGACGGGAACGCTCGACGGCTCCCCGCGCCAGAACACGCTCATCATTGCGTCGGGGACGTTATTGGCGTCGCTGATCGGGACGACGGGCGCGTCGATGGTCCTGGTGCGACCGCTTTTGCGCGCGATCTCGTGGCGCCGGCACAAGGCGCACATCGTCGTCTTCTTCATCTTTCTCGTGAGTAACATCGGCGGCTCGCTGACACCGCTGGGCGATCCGCCGTTGTTTCTGGGCTTCCTGCACCACGTGCCCTTTTTCTGGACGCTCAATTTGGCGCCCGCGATGTTGTTCATGGCCGTCCCGCTCCTGGCGATGTTCTACATAGTCGACTCGCGCTACCATCGCCGCGAGGGAGGCGCTCCGGAACGCGCGTCGGCGGTCATGGGCATTCGCGGGTGGCAGAACTTCCTGTGCCTGGGCGGCATCGTGGGCGCGGTCTTGATGAGCGGCGTGTGGAAGCTGGGCAGCGTCCACGTACTCGGCGTCGAGATGAAGGTCGAAGGATTGCTGCGCGATGCGCTCTTGATCGTGCTCGGCATCACCTCGCTCAAGATGACGGCGCCCGCGATTCATAAGGACAACCAGTTCTCGTGGTTTCCGATCAAGGAAGTGGCAATCCTGTTCGCGGGCATCTTCATGACCATCATTCCCGCGCTTGCCATCCTCAAGGCGGGTACCCACGGCGCGCTCAAGCCGCTGGTCGAATTGGCCGACCAGCCCGCGAGCTACTTCTGGCTGACGGGCGGTCTGTCGAGCTTCCTCGACAACGCGCCCACGTACCTCACGTTTTTCAACACCGCGATCGGCGCGCTCGCACCCGGCCTCCCCGAGCCCGAGGCGGTGCAGCGCTTGATCCACATGCACGGCCACTACCTGCACGCCATCTCGTGCGGCGCGGTGTTCATGGGTGCGAACACCTACATCGGCAACGCGCCCAATTTCATGGTGAAGTCGATCGCGGAAGAGGCCGGCGTGCAGATGCCGAGCTTCTTCGGCTACATGATCAAGTACTCGATTCCATTCTTGATTCCCTTGTTCTTGCTCGCCACGTTCATCTTCTTCCGATGACGTCGCGACGGAGGTCGTCATGGCGACATACTACGAGCTCGTGATCAAAGGCGATGACCGCGACCTGATTCCGTATCTGGCCGGTTACCTGACGGCCGAAGGCGTCGACGGGGTCTATTTCGCGGAGGAGTCCGGCTTGCACGTGCATGCGCTGCGCGAGCGCATCAAGCACCACGGCGAAGTGCAGCACGTCGTGTGCACGAAGCAGTCGCTGGCGATCGTGCTGGAAGCGCTCGAGGATGCCGCCCCGCGCTACCGCTTCGAGGTCGTGGAACAGCGCGCGCTCGCAAGCGCGAGCTTCCGCTTCAAGGTGGAGACGCCGAGCCGCAAGATCGCGCAGGAAGTGAAGGACATCGTGGCCAAGTGCCGGCGCGGCGTCGAGGTGGAGGGCTACAGCCCCAGCGAGACCGTCAGCGCGGAGGGCGCGGGCGCGGAGATCTACTCCCCCATGCACGACTACAAGTTCGAAGCGAGCGCCGCGGTCTCGGGCGACGTCGCGCGCGTGATCGAGATGCGCAAGGCGCTGGGCGCGATCGACTTCGTCGACTGCGAGGAGATCGACCTGCACGCCGCGTAGCGCGTTACCGCTTCTTCTTCGGGGCCGTGCCCAGGATCTTCTCCATCAGCCCGGGGTCGTCCGGGAGCAACCCCGACGCCGGCAAACGCTTGGTCACGTCCACCCACTTGGGGTCCTTCGCAAAGACCTCTTTGAAGTACGGCATCGCTTCCTTCTCGCGGCCCGCGGTGATCATCGTGATCGCGGCCCAGTACTTCACCTCGACGTTGTTGGGCAGCATCTTCGCAGCCGTCGCATACTCGTTCATGGCGCCGTCGACGTCGTTCAACGCGAGCTTCTCGTCGCCCTCGTTCATGTGCTCGTAGGCCCGGTGCACGTCGACCAGGCGGCGAATTTCGCGCACCGGTTCGGCGTGATCGTCCACGCGCAGGTCGACCACGCGATCCGCCCACGGCCGCCCGGTCGACTTGCCCGGCACGATCAGGATGGCGGCCGACTGCTTGCCGCGGATGTCGCCGCCTTCGGCCTGCGCGGCGTCGAGGGCCGCCAGCAACTTCGTCGCGAGGTCGCCCTGGGTGCGCTCGTACGCGCGCGCCATCGCGTTCCACACCGTGTTCTTCTCCATGAGATTCGCCTGCACCGAGTATTGCCGCCCGCGACGGTGACCGGCTTCGGCGATGCAGCGCGACCCGCTGTGTACCGCCACGTTGCCGCGCGCGTCCACCATCGCCACTTGACGGACTTCGCGCTGCGGGTCGCTCGCGAGCAGCGCTTCCAGCGCTTGCGGCGCGGTCTTGCCCGCGCGCATCAGCTCGAGTCCCAGCGGGCCGTACGTGATCTCGGAGAGCGACTGGGTCGCGACCGCGCCCACACCCGCTTCCGCCCACGACACCACCGTCCCCACCGAGAACCAGTGCGACTGCACCGCCACGCCCATCTCGCCCGTCACCGAATCGCGCGCGACGATCGAGTAGGTGTGGACCGGCCGCGTGACGGCGGTCGACGCGACGCCGGCCGCGCGCACCATGGCCGGCAAGAAGAAGAGGAGGCACGCGGCAAGTACTCGGGGTCGATTCATGGCCACTCCTTGTCTGGCGGGTAGTTGACGCCGAAGGCGGAAACGCCTATCCTGGCACCGGTTGCACGCTACCACGACCCGGCGGAAACCGGGAAGTCCACACCTTCATCGAACTCGAACCCACGGACGGCGCTCATGAGGCCCCCGAAAGAACCGTTACTCGACCGCTTCCTTCGCTACGTCAAGATCGACACCCGCTCCGACGAGAACTCCGACTCGTGTCCGAGCACGGCCAAGCAGTGGGACCTCCTGCGCCTGTTGCACGAGGAGCTGCTGGGACTCGGTCTGAAGGACGCGACCATCGACTCCAACGGCTACGTGTTCGCCACCGTGCCGTCCAATCTGCCGCCCGAGCACGCGGCCAGGGTGCCCATCGTCGGCTTCATCGCGCACGTCGATACCGCGCCGTCGATCACCGGCACCAACGTCAAACCGATCGTGCACGAGAACTATCAGGGCGGCGACATCGCGCTCCCCGGCGATCCCGGCCAGGTCATCCGCGCCGCCGAGTATCCCAATCTCGAGAAGATGTACATCGGCATGGACATCGTGACGAGCGACGGAACCACGCTCCTCGGTGCCGACGACAAGGCGGGCGTGGCCGAGATCATGACCGCGGTCGATCTGTTCCTGCAGAACCCCGATATCCCGCGCGGCATCGTCAAGGTGGGCTTCACCCCCGACGAAGAAATTGGCCGCGGCGCGGATCGCTTCGACGTGGCGCGCTTCGAAGCGACGGTGGCCTACACCATGGACGGCGGCCCGCTGGGCGAGATCGAGTACGAGACCTTCAACGCCTTCAGCGCAACCATCACGCTGGAAGGCTTCGGCGTCCATCCCGGCTACGCCAAGAACAAGCTCGTCAACGCGATTCGCATGCTGGGCGACTTCGTGTCGCGCCTGCCGCGCGAGATGAGCCCCGAGGCCACCGAGAATCGCGAGGGCTACTTGCACCCGTACGTCATCAACGGCCAGAGCGAGACCGTGTCGCTGCGCATGCTGCTGCGCGACTTCGAAATGGCCGGTATCGAGAAGCAGAAGGCGATCGTCAAAGGGATCGCGGAGGAAGTGCAGCGCCTGTATCCCAAGGGCAAGGTTTCGGTCGACATCAAGGAGTCGTACCGAAACATGCGCTACCAAGTCGAGAAGGAGCCGCGCCTGGTCGCCTACGCCGAAGAGGCGATCAAGCGCATCGGCGAAACCCCCAAGCACACCATCATTCGCGGCGGAACCGACGGCGCGCGCCTGTCGTACATGGGACTCCCCTGCCCCAACCTGTTCGCGGGCGGCGAAGCCATCCACTCCACACTCGAGTGGGTCCCCGTCCAGGTGATGGACAAGGCCGCCGAGACGATCGTACGCCTAGCAGAAATTTGGGCGGAGCGCTCGGCGACGAAGCAGTAATGCAAACGGCCGCTGGGGCACCCCAGCGGCCGTCGTTACCGCACCCCGAGCTGTGGAACTACTGATACAGGGACTTGATCTTCCCCCAGGTCCTCTCTTCAACCGATACTGGCAACTGACAGCGACAGCTCGGAGTCTCGTTCACCACCGCGCTGCCCCCGCTGATTGGGATCAACGGAAAATCGGGCGCGCAGCCCACACTGATTATCGTTTCCTCGTGGGTCGACGGTATCACCGGGTAGTGGCAGCACGACGGAGACGGGTCCGTGACGAAGTAGTTGATCTTACCGAGGTAGACGGGAAGTGTCCGACATTCCGTGTAAGCGATACTGATGTCCACAGATTGCGTGTTGCCGATGACCAGCAAGGGCGGGGCGATATTGTCGCCGACCCAAATCGCCCCGCTCCAGCAGGCCGGCCTCGGCGCCAGGAACTGGACTGCGGCTCTGTCCGCCATACCGAGGTGGTACATATGCACTTCGACGATGCCAGGCTGCGCTGGGTTACCGGCAATTGCACACTCGGTGCCCGCCGCGTCGGCGAACAACGTCAGCTTCTCCTGGCCCGTGGCGGCTGTAGAGATGCAGAGAACGACCAGCAATATCGACGGCGTTAGACGAGAGTTCATGGCGAGCTCCTTGTTGGTTTGCAGGGGCGGGTTGGAACTCTGTGGGGAGGATGAGGACTTCTACTATTCTGCGCCGAAACGGCCTTGGACGGCGAGCCCACAGTCCGGCGTTGTAACGTCGAACCTCCAGGGACCGACGAACAGATGCTGCAAACCAGCGCAATCATGGCCTATCGTAACTCGCGCGCGACTCAGCGATACAGCGCCTTGGACCGGACACCAAGACGGCCCATATCATTCGAGTCATAGTAGACCCTCCCTTACGACGGGCGTTGGACGGAATCGTGGGGCTTTCGTGAGTTCTATGTTGTGCGATAAAGTAGAGTCGGACAGCTAGTGGTCCACCACCGTCAAATTCGTTCGATCACGGATCCGCATCATTCAGGAGCCTGGCATGTGCCGTAACATCAAGACCCTATTCAACTTCGAACCTCCGGCGACCGACGAGGAGATCCGCGCCTCGTCCCTCCAGTTCGTCCGCAAGCTCTCCGGGGCCACCAAGCCCTCGCGCGCCAACGAGGACGCGTTCGACCGCGCGGTCGACGAGGTGACGGCCGCCGCGCGGCGCTTGATCGATTCCATGGTGACGAACGCCCCTCCCCGCGATCGCGAGGAAGTGGCGGCGAAGTTGAAAGCGAAATCGGCGGAGCGCTTCGCGCGCCCCGCCGACTCGTAGTCGAGCTACTGGACGATCGTCATCTTACGCGTGTGGATGACGTCCCCGACGCGCAAGCGGTAGAAGTACATCCCCGAGACCACGCGCTGGCCGCGGTCGTCGCGGCCGTCCCAGTGGACGCTTCGCGACCCGGGTCCTTGTTGCGTGTCGACCAGCGTGCGGATCAACTGCCCGCGTACGTCGAACACGTGCAGGGTCACTCGCCCGCCGGGCGCGGCCACGTCGTACGCGATCGTGGTCGACGGATTGAACGGATTGGGAACGTTCTGGTGCAACGCGGTTTGCCCCGGCACACCGTCCCCGATGCCCGTCGTCACGTTGGGCTCCACGGCGGGTCCCTCGTTGCCGGCCAAGTCCACGGCCGCGACGAGGTAATAGTATTGGGACGGCATCTCGATGGCGTCGAACCAGTCCGTTGCGGGCGTCACATGGACGAGCGTCTCACCCGACGGCTCGAAGCCGGGCTGGTCGTTGCGATACACACGATACTCGTACACGTCCACATCGGAGGGAGCGGTCCAGTCGAGTTCATTTCCCAGCGCCGGGTCGTACGCGACCACCAAGTCTGACGGCGGCCCCGGCGGATTGTTGTCCTCCGAGTAGCCGGAATCGGGCGGCGAGTCGAAGAAGACCAGCGGCTGCGCCGTGGCCGCGCGCACGAAGAACACCGACCAGTGCATCCCGAAGCGATTGGTCGCATCGGCCAGTGTCGGTGCGATGACATTGTAGATCGTCTCGCCGTGCGCGGGTAGCGACCCGACGTACTCCCATCCCTCCAACAGCACGCCTCGATCGGAAACCATCTCGCCGCGCCGCTTCTCGGCGGTCGCCGCCCCCGATGTCGCGGACGGGAGTTCGTCGATGCGCCTGAAAATTTCATACTGCAGGATCGGCGTCGGTGAATTCAACACGTCGCGGCCCGAGCGCGCGAAGCCGATGCGCACATTGCGTCCCTGGTCGTTGCCGACGTCGAGGATCGAAAGAACGTCGGGGTTCGGATCGACCGGTGCCAACTGACCGATGCCGGTCAACGAAACGTCCCCACAGCCACTGTTGCCGGTCTGCACGAAGCAGTCGAACGCGTCCGGCGTCGTGGGCGCGAAACGAACCGACACCACGATGGAATCACCGCTGCCGAGTGCAAACGGCCCGCCGCCCGAAATGATGGAGAACGCGTCGCACGACTCGGACACCTCGCCGGAGATCGGGTCGCAGCCCTCGTTCTTGACGGTGAAGGACGCGTCGGCGAACTGCCCCACCGTGATCGTTCCGAAGTCGATCGAGGCGGGCTGCACGAGACAGCTTTCGAGGAATAAGAGATAGACCGCCCCGCGGTTGTCGCCGCCGTCGTCATCCAGTCGCGCGCCGACCGCGAGGTCCGCGGCGCCATCCCCGTCGAAATCGCCCAGCGACGCGACCCCGAGGCCGAACAAATCGCCGTAGTCGAGATCACCCGCAAAACCGCCCTCGGTGTCGCTGATCTTCGAGTGCGAAGCGACCGTGCCGTCGCCGTTCAATCGCAAGAGCCACACCGCGCCGTGGTCGGTGCCGCCGTCGTCGTCGAGCGCGGCTCCAACCGCGAGCATCGTCGCACCGGTACAATCCGTCCCGAGCAGTTCGACGACGCCGAAGCGATCGTCGTATTCGAGAACACCTGTGAATCCGCCTTCGGTGTCGCTGATCTTCTGGTGGGCTTTCACGGTGCCGTCCAGATTCCGGAAGAGGATCCACACCGCACCGTGATCGGTCCCGCCGTCGTCGTCGAACGTGGCGCCGACGGCCAGATCGAGAACGCCGTCGCCGTCGAAGTCGCCAATCGACGCGAGGCCGGCCCCGAAGAAGTCGCCGTCGTCCAGCGCTCCCGCGAAACCGCCCTGCGTGCTACTGATCTTCTGCTTCGACTTCACGGTGCCGTTGGTATTGAGGTGGAGAACCCACACCGCGCCGCGGTTGGTACCACCATCGTCGTCTTGCGTCGCCGAGACCGCGAGATCCTCGACCCCGTCCCCGTCGACGTCACCCAGCGCGGCACCCTTGGAACCGAACCAATCCGCGTCGTCCAGGCCGCTTCCGAATCCGCCATGATGCGCGCTGATCTTCTGATGAGCCTTCACGGTCCCGGTCGTGTTCAGGAACAAGATCCACACCGCCCCCACGTCCGCACCCATGTCCGCACCGAGGACCGAGTCGTCGTCCAGGCGCGCGCCCACCGCGATGTCGACGACGCCGTCGTCGTCGAGGTCGCCGATGGCGGTGACCGAGATGCCGAACTCGTCCCAAAAACTCAAGTCACCCGTGAACCCGCTCTGGCCGGCGCCGATCTTGACGTGCGACTTCACCGTGCCGTCTGCGTTGAGGAGGAGCACGTAGACGGCGCCGTTGCGCGCGCCGTAGAACTGGTCCAGGTACGCGCCGACGGCGATGTCGTCGACGCCATCGCCATCGAGGTCGCCGAGCGGCGCTATCGAAATGCCGAAGCGATCGTCGTCATCGAGTGGGGCGGTGAAGTTGCCTTGGGTATCGCTGATCTTCTGGAAAAACCCGACCGTTGCGTCGACCGGGTGGAATCCCTGGATGGCACCGAGCGCGAATGTGAACAGTGCGAT
>JAKEHA010000015.1 GCA_022615275.1 Candidatus Latescibacterota bacterium | reverse complement strand
TGCGCGGCTTCGCACGGCGCTTTTCGGTGCCCGAAGAGAAGCTCGACCCCGATCTGTTGTTGAACTCGCTGCCGAGCTGGCGCCCGTTCCCGGACACGGTCGAATCGCTGCGGCGATTGAAGCAGCACTACCAGCTGGCCGTCATCTCCAACACCGACGACGACCTCTTCGCCCAGACCGCGCGCTCGCTCGAAGTGCCGTTCGACTTCGTCGTCACCGCGGAGCAGGTGGGGGCTTACAAGCCCTCGCCGCGCAACTTCGCGCGCGCTCTCGAGATGTTCGGGATTCCCAAGGAACGCCTGCTGCACGCGGCGCAGAGCCGCTACCACGACGTGGCGCCCGCGCGCCCGCTCGGGATCGCGACGGTGTGGGTCAATCGCCGGGCGGGTAAGAAAGGGGAGGGCGCGACGGCTTTGTCGAACGCGGTGCCCGACCTCGAGGTGCCGGATCTGCGCACCCTCGCCGACCGCGCCGCGAAATCCTCCTAGAACCACGCTCAAAAAAAACGCCCGCGGCGGTTGGCCGCGGGCGCTTTCGTCGCTCCCAATCGTCGCGCTAGCTTACTGACGGTACATCGCCTTGATGTGGCCCCACGTGCACTGCTCGGTGGCCACCGTGGCTTGCTCCGCGATGAAGACCCAGTCGCGGGAGCCGTTGACGTCTGCGGGCTTGAACCAGCCGGCCGCCGACCAGATCGACGGGTCGTTGGCGACCGAGGTGTTGCCCTTGGAATCCCAATCGTTGTCGAAGTTGAACGAGCAACCTTCGTCGTCGGCCTTGTCGGTGAAATTGAACACCTGGTTGCCGCCCCAGCCATCCAGTGAGATCGTGCCCGCGTTGAGCGCGCTCTCGGCGATGACGTGCAGGTCGTCGCCGGCCGCACCCGCGCAGTTGTCGCGAACGGAGATGTTGGCGTTGTAGGTGAAATCCATGTCGACCCACCCGGGGTTTTCCCAACTCCCGCCAATGTCCTTGCCGCCGAAGGCGCGCCCGAAGATGCGAATCGTTCCCAGCACGTCGTCGTGCGTGAGCGTGACGCCGGCGGCGCCGCTTCCGTCGGCGTAGTCGAAGCTGAACGTGTAGCGGCCGTTATCGAGCAGGAAGTCGATTCGCAACCCGTACGGCGGCGGAATGATCTGGCCGTCGGGGTGATCGTGGCAGTTGTAGACGGTGAGTCCCGCGGCGGCCGGAAGGGCCGAGGCGGTCAAGACAAACGTAGCAACAAGCAGGGCCCTTAGACGTCGACTCATGAATCGACCTCACAGGTTCGGGTTCAATGCGAAGCGGGTCTAGTCGAACGCTCGCCAAGCCGTTCCACGAGAGCTGCCCGTGCGGACTAAGATCACCGCGCTAAAGCGGGAGTTTAACACGGGCGGAAGGCCGACGTAAAGCCCGTAGCCACGATCGTGGCACGGCGACGGGCCAAATCGAGACTCGGCTGGACCGAAGGCCGTCCTGAAGCCTAGTACCCGGCCGCCTGCCCGTCCTTGCGCGATTCCGACGCCCCGATCCAGACCCGGTTGGCCCGGTCCCATCGGATCGCTTGGTAGCCCCCGTACCCGTCGCGGCTGAAGGAGAGTCGGTGCCCGCGCGCGGCCAGGTCGCGGAGGGTTTCGGTCGCGAAACCGGCTTCGAGAAACAGGGCGCCCCCGTCGGCCATGCGCTCGCCGGTCGACTCGGAGTGACCCTCGACGCGGAGGCGGGGCGCGTCGCCGGCTTCCTGCAGGTTCATCCCGAAGTCGATGATGTTCATCAGCACCTGCACGTGGCCCTGCGGCTGCATCGAGCCGCCCATCACCCCGAAGCTCATGAACGGCTCGTCGTTCTGTGTGACGAAGCCGGGAATGATCGTATGAAACGGCCGCTTGCCGGGCGCGTAGCTGTTGGGCCTGCCTTCGGCGAGATCGAACAGCTCGCCGCGGTCGTGCAGCATGAAGCCCAAGCCGGGCGGCACCATGCCCGATCCCATTCCGCGGTAGTTGCTCTGGATCAGCGAGATCATGTTGCCCTGCACATCGGCCACCGTGAGAAACACGGTGTCGCTCGCGCCGAACGGCCCGCCCGCTTCGTACTTCTTGGCGGCGCGTTTGGGGTCGATGAGCGCGCGGCGCTCGGCGGCGTAGGGCTTGGAGAGCAGCCTCTCCAGCGGCGCGGGCGCGACCGCGGGGTCGGCGAAGTAGCGCGCGGCGTCTTCGAAAGCGAGCTTGATGGCTTCGGCCACGAAATGCACGTGGTCGGCGCTACCGAACTCGATCTTCGTGAAGTCGTAGCCTTCGAGGATGTTCAATGCTTCGAGGGCGGCGACGCCCTGCGTGTTGGGCGGGAGCTCCCAGACGTCGTAGCCGCGATAATTGACCGACACCGGGTCGACCCACTCGGAATGATGCGCCGCGAGATCCGCCGCGGTGAGGTATCCGCCGCGCTCGCGCAGGAAGGACTCGATCGCCTTCGCGACCTCGCCTTCGTAGTAGCCCGCGCGGCCCTTCTTCGCGAGCAGCTCGTAGGTGCGCGCGAGCGCGGGGTTCTTGAATATTTCACCTCTGCGGGGCGCGCGACCGTCGATGGTGTAGGTCTCGACGAAGTTCGGGTACTTGTCCGGGCTCGCGCCGAAAAGATTCACACTGCGCGCCCAGTAGTACGCGATCAACTCGGGGACGGGGAAGCCTTCCTTGGCGTACGCGATCGCCGGCCCCAGCACGCGCTTCATCGGCAGCTTCCCGAAGCGCTCGTGCAGCGTGAACCACCCGTCCACCGCACCCGGCACGGTGACCGGAAGCGGGCCGTGGCTCGGCATCTTGGTGAGCCCTTGCGACACCAGCATCTCGCGCGTCAGCGATTTCGGCGAGCGCCCGCTGCCGTTGAGCCCGTACAGGCGCTTCGTCTTGGCGTCCCACACGATCGCGAACAGATCGCCGCCGATGCCCGAGCCGGTCGGCTCCATCAGACCGAGCGCCGCGTTGGCCGCGATGGCCGCGTCAACCGCGGTGCCGCCGTCTTTGAGCACGTCGAGCGCGATCTGGGTGACGAGGGGATGGCTGGTCGCCGCCATCCCGTGCGGCGCGATCACTTCGGAGCGGCTCGCGAACTCGCGGCCGGTGATGCGATCATAGGCGAGCGACAGCGAGCCCGTGACGACGAGCAACCCGAGAGCAAGAGTCAACGTGGGTCCGAGTCGGAACATAAACGGCCTCCTATGGACGCCGAGTGTAGATCAGTCCGGTCCCCACGCCAAGAACGCCGTTTACCCAGCGTTAACGATTTCGTATAATAGGGCCAGATTTCCCCGTCCGAGCGTATTTCAGAGCGGCGCGAACGGGCAACCGACCACCTCCAAAGACCTCCTCTGGTGGGGCGCCGTTCGAAATACCGCGGGCGGGGGTGAGCCCGCCGAAGGCGGGCCTGCCCACACCGCGTTTCCGCAACCAAATCCACTTGATCGCACTCGCGCGTCGGGAGTAGCGTGAGATTCGTCCGTCGCATCCGCGGCGGGCGTGACCCCCTTTGACACCGAGGAGCTTCTCTTGACCCCATCGATCGACCGCCTCTGCGTCGACACGATCCGTTTCCTCGCCGTCGACGCCGTCGAGCGCGCCAAGTCTGGTCACCCCGGCATGCCCATGGGTGCTGCACCCATGGCCTTCGCGCTCTGGGACCGCGTGCTCAAGCACAACCCCGGCGATCCCTCGTGGTTCGACCGCGACCGCTTCATCTTGTCGGCCGGCCACGGGTCGATGCTGCTCTACGCGCTCTTGCACACCTACGGTTATGACCTCCCGCTCGATCAGTTGGTGCAGTTTCGCCAGTATGGGAGCCGCACGCCCGGTCACCCCGAGTACGGCCACACACCCGGCGTCGAAGCCACGACCGGCCCGCTCGGGCAGGGCTTTGGCATGGGCGTGGGCATGGCCATGGCCGAAGCGCATCTGGCCGCGCGCTTCAATATTGCCGGCGAGCCGCCCATCGTCGACCACACCACCTACGCCATCGTCTCCGACGGCGATCTCATGGAAGGCATCTCCAACGAAGCCGCTTCGCTCGCGGGGACGCTGAAGCTCGGCAAGCTCGTGTATCTGTACGACGACAATCGCATCACCATCGACGGCCCGACCGCACTCGCGTTCACCGAAGACGTCGACGCCCGCTTCGCGGCCCTGAAGTGGCACGTGCAAGTGGTGGAAGATGGCACCGATGTGGATATGATCGAGCGCGCGCTTCGCGCAGCGCGCGACGAAAAGGAGCGCCCGTCGCTGATCCGCGTGCGCACGCACATCGGCTTCGGGAGCCCGAAGCAGGATTCCGAGAAGGCCCACGGCGAGCCGTTGGGTGCCGAGGCGGCGCGCGCCGCGAAGGAGAAGCTGGGCTGGCCGCTGGAGCCGTTGTTCCACATCCCGAAGGAAGTGGCGGACCATTGTCGCGAGGCGGGAGCACGTGGCGCACGCATCGAATCGGAATGGGGCGAGCGCGTTCGCACCTACGGAAAGAAATACCGCGACCTGGCGGTCGCGTTTGACGCGGCCCGCTTTGAGCGTTTCCCGAAGGGCTGGGAACGCGAGTTGCCGGTGTTCCCGAAGGAGAAACCGGTCGCGACGCGCGCCGCTTCGGGCAAGACCATCAACACGATTGCCGGGAAGATCTCCACGTTGCTCGGCGGATCGGCCGATCTGACCGGTTCCAACAACACGCGCATCGACTCGTCGAAAATCTTCGCGCGCGGCAGCTACGAAGAGCGCAACGTCCACTTCGGTGTGCGCGAGCACGCGATGGGGGCGGCCGTCAACGGCATGGCGCTCCACGGCGGCGTGATGCCGTTCGCGGGCACGTTTCTCATCTTCTCGGACTACATGCGCCCGGCGATTCGCCTCTCCGCGCTCATGCGGGTACCGTCCACGTTCATCTTCACCCACGACTCCATCGGCCTGGGCGAAGACGGACCCACGCACCAGCCCGTCGAGCACCTGATGAGCCTGCGCGCGATCCCCGGCTTCACCGTGTTTCGCCCCGCGGACGGAAACGAGACCGCGGCCGCGTGGGCGAGTGCGCTTTCGCTGAAAGGCCCGCGCGCCCTCGTGCTCACGCGCCAGGCGTTGCCCATCTTGGACGTCGACCCCGAAGTCGTGCGCAAGGGTGTGGCGCGCGGAGCGTACGTCGTGGCCGAGGCGTCCAAGCGCAAGCCCGACGTCGTGCTGGTCGCGACCGGCTCCGAAGTCCACCTGGCACTGGAGTCGCGCACGGTCCTGGAGTCGCGCGGTGTGGCGACGCGCGTCGTCTCGATGCCGTGCTGGGAGCTGTTCTTCGAGCAGACGCCGCGCTACCGCAACTCCGTGCTGTCGCGCTCGGCTCGCAAGGTGGCCATCGAAGCCGGCGCCACGTTGGGCTGGCGGGAGATCGTCGGCGACAAGGGTGCGATCGTCGGCCTCGACCGCTTCGGCGCCTCGGCCCCGGGCCCGGTCGCGATGGAGCAATTGGGATTCAACGTGGACAACGTGGTGAACACCGCGCTCTCCGTGAGCAAGCGCAACCCGCGGCGCGTTTCCGCGTAGTTCCTCAATATGCGCGCCGGGCCATATGCGGTTCCAATGGTGCTGGCTATCGCGAGTATCGCCCTCCATCTCGCGACCGCCGGCCGCTATGGGATCTTCCGCGACGAGTTGTACTACTGGGACTGCGCGAACCATCTCGCGTGGGGTTACGTCGATCATCCGCCATTGTCGATCGCGCTGCTCTCGGGATGGAAGACGGTATTCGGCGACTCGCTCCTCTCGCTGCGGATCCTTCCTGCCCTGGCGGGCGGCGCGCTGATACTCCTCGTCGCGCGCCTGGCCGTGCGCCTCGGGGGAGGCGCCGTCGCGCAAGCGCTGGCGGCTCTCGTCACCCTCGCGGTGCCGTCGTATCTGGGAATCACGGGAGTCTATTCGATGAACGCCTATGAGCTGCTATTCTGGGCGGCCGGATACTTGCTGCTCCTCGACGCATTCGAGAGCGGCCGGCGTTCGGCGTGGCTCGCGCTCGGCGTCTGCGTCGGGCTCGGCATGCTCAACAAGATCAGCGTCGGTGTGTTCGCGCTCGCGGCCGGCATCGCCGTTCTCATCGCGACGCGGTTGCAGATCCTGCGCACCACCGGACCGGTCCTGGCATCGGTCGTCGCGACACTGTTGTTCGCGCCCCACCTCGTATGGCAGGCAGCCAACGGCTGGCCGACGCACGAGTTCATCGAGAATGCGCAGCGCTACAAGATGACGGAGATGAACCCGGCCGTTTTCCTGTGGAATGTGACCATGGAGATGGGCCCCTCGCTCGCGCCGTTACACTTCTTCGGCCTGGGTGCGCTGCTGTTCTATCCCCCGCTGCGACGTTTCCGTCCACTCGCGTGGACATGGCTGGTTGCGCTGGCCGTGTTCATGCTCAATCGGAGCAAGCCGTACTACACCATCGCCGCTTTTCCGCCGCTGATCGCGGCTTGCGCCGTGTGGGTCGAAGCCGTCGCGCGCCGGTCGCGCTTGCGCTGGGTCGCGCCGCTGGTCGCCGTACACGCGGTCGTGAGCTTCGTCGTTACGGCACCGTTTGCGATCCCCCTCCTGCCCGTCGAGAAGTTCATCGCCTACCAGGACGCCACCGGCATCCGGCCGTCCTCGGGTGAGAACCGCGACACCGCCGCACTGCCGCAGTTCTTCGCCGACCGCTTTGGGTGGACGGATCTGGCCGAGCAAGTAGCCGGGGTCGTGCAGTCACTGCCGCCCGAGGAGCGCGCGGCCTGCCTCATCGTGGCCCGCAACTATGGGCAAGCCGGTGCCATTAACTACTTCGGGCGCGAACGCGGTCTCCCGCGGGCCGTCTGCCAACACAACTCGTACTACCTTTGGGGCTGCGGGACGACCGAACCCAAGGTCTACGTGATCGTCGGACAGGACCGAGAGGGCCTCGACACCACCTTCGCCGAGGTGAACGAAGTCGCGCGGACCGGGGCGCACTACGCCATGCCGGACGAGACCGACGTGCCCATCTGGGTCTGCCGCGGCATTCGGATGCCACTCGACGAGGCGTGGAAACGGGGGAGGATGTACATTTAGTGGAAGTCTCCGCTAACGATAGAGCGCTTTGATCGCTCCCCAAGTCCGATGCGCGACTGGCAAGACGGGGCCGAAGTTGGGCGTGCCGACCGTCTGGACGTAATACTCGACATCGGCCTCCCTCGGTTCCGCGTCGTCGCGAAGCGCTGTAACCGATTGTAGCACGGGCGACCCCGGAATGCCTACTCGTCGTGTCTCGGACTTCCATGCTAGGCTCCGGCCCGAATAGCCCGGCCGAGCCCGGGTAACAGATGCCGTGGACACGGCTTTCACGATGAACTGTCCCATCTGCGAAGTTCCCATGATCGTCCTCGAGCTCGACCAGGTCGAGGTGGACCACTGCCGCACGTGCGGCGGGGTGTGGCTCGACCCGGACGAGATGGACTTGCTGCTGGAGGGCTCGGCGGGCCGCGACGAGATTCGCGCCCACCTGAAGTGGGGCGAGCCGAGCGAAGAGAAGGCGCACAAGTGCCCGCTGTGCCGTCACAAGATGGAGAAGGCCCGCGTGCGCCGGAGCGCCGCGGGCGAAGGCATCCAGATCGACCGTTGCGAGCGCGGCCACGGGACGTGGCTCGACGGCGGGGAATTGCACGCGATCATCGCGTTGTCGGATTTCCCCGAAGCGCATCGGATTCACGAGTTCCTGCAAGCGGTCTTTCGCGGCAGCACCCGCGAGACGCGCGCATAGGTGGCGAAGGAAGGAGTCAGTAATGGCTGCATTGATTTTCTTAGGCGTCGTCGTCTTGGCGGTCGTGTTCTTCGTCGGCATCTACAACTCGCTGGTCGGGTTGCGCAACCGCGTCAAGAACGCGTGGTCGCAGATCGACGTGCAGTTGAAGCGCCGCCACGACCTCATTCCCAACCTGGTCGAAACGGCCAAGGGCTACATGACGCACGAGCGCGAGACGCTCTCCGCGGTCACGGAGGCGCGCAGCCGTGCCATGGGCGCGGGCTCTGTGGCCGACAAGGGCGCCGCAGAGACGCAGCTCTCGCAGGCCTTGTCGAAGTTCATGGTCGTGGTCGAAAATTACCCCGACCTGAAGGCGAACCAGAACTTCCTCTCATTGCAGGAAGAGCTAACGTCGACCGAGAACAAGATCGCATTCGCGCGTCAGAGCTACACCGACGCGGTCAACTTCTATAACAACAAGATCGAGATGTTCCCGTCGAACGTCGTCGCGGGCATGTTCAACTTCCGTCCGGAGACGTTCTTCGAGATCGAAGACGCCGCGCAGCGCGAAGCGCCCAAGGTGTCGTTCACGCGGTAACGCTGCGCCGCGGGTCCTGTCACTCGTCACCCCGCGCCCTGACGGCGCGGGGGCCCCACGAGCGACACCCGCGGCGGGACGCCACGAGGTGAAGCGATGTTTTGGGAACTGATCGCCGCCAATCGGAGGAAGTCGTTCCTGCTGTTCGTGGGAATGGCCGCGCTCCTGGTCACGCTCGGTTACTTCATCGGCGAGGCGACCATGGGCGAGGGCGGCGGGAACATCGGCATCATCGTCGCGACCGCGGTGTGGGTGATCATGTCGGCCGCGAGCGTGTTCGGCGGCCCCGACATCGTGCTCCGCATGAGCCGCGCCAAGCCGGTCACCTCCGACGTCCATCCCCAGCTGTTCAACATCGTCGAGGAGATGAAGATCGCGGCCGGGCTGCCGGCCATGCCCAAGGTCTACATCATCGACGAGAGGGCGCCCAACGCGTTCGCCACCGGCCTGAAGCCGGAGAACAGCTCGATCGCGGTCACCGCGGGGCTGCTCACCAAGCTCAACCGCGACGAGTTGCAAGGGGTTATCGCGCACGAGACGTCCCACATCATGAATCGCGACGTGCAGTTCTTGACGCTGGCCTCGGTGATGCTGGGAAGCATCGTCTTGATCTCGCAAGTGTTCTTGCGCGGCATGTGGTACAGCGGCGGTTCGTCGAAGCGCTGGCGCTCGTCGAAGAAGAGCGAAGGGGGCGGGGGCGGCGCCCCTCTCATAATCATCGCAATCGTGCTCGCGATACTCGGCCCCATCTTCGCGCGGCTGCTCTACTTTTCGATCTCACGCCAGCGCGAGTACCTGGCCGACGCGTGCGCGGTGCGACTGACGCGCTACCCGGCCGGTCTCGCGGGCGCGCTCGAGAAGATTTCACAGTCGCCGCTCCAGCTCGACGCAGCCAACCAGGTGACGGCACCGATGTACATCGTGGCACCGTTGGGTGGCCCCAAGGCCACGAGCTGGGCGTCCACCCACCCGCCCATTCAGGAGCGCATCGCGATCTTGCGCGGGATGAGCGAAGGCGCCGGCTTCTTGAGCTACCAGCACGCGCTGGCCAAGGTGCGCGGCAAGCCATCGATGATCATGCCGGCTTCGGCGATAAAGAAGGACGAGCGCGTCGCCGTGCGCGAGGCGCACCCCGACGTCGCGCGCGAGCAATCCGAGAAGGACAAGACCCGCGACGTGATGGACCTCATGCGCGCGGTCAACGGCTTCGCGTTCCTCTTGTGCGCGTGCGGTCTGAAGATCAAGCTGCCGCCCGAGTTCGAAGAGGCGAGTGTGAAGTGCCCGCGCTGCGGGCGCGACAACGAGGTCCCGCGCGCGCAGGTGAGCGAGTTCGCGGAGGTCGCCGCGGCCGTGGGCGCAATCGTGGGCACGCCGACCAAGCCGGACGCGAGCGGGCCTCCGTTCGCGCAGCCGGCACCCGGCGGGTCCTCCGGCGCCGACGCGCCGCTCGAGTACCGTCGTCGCGCGCACAAGAAGTGGGAATCCTTCTCGTGCGCGTGCGGCCACTTGCTGCAGCTCTCGCCGGTCTTCTCCGCCAGCCAGATGAAGTGCCCCAACTGCTCGAGAATCACACGGATCGTGTGAGGTACGCACCATGGCCTGGACGAGGGAGGACCAAGCCAAAGCCGTCGACGTCGTCCTCAACAAGGTCGACCGCCTGTGGTTCGCCTACTACGAGGTCGACCTTTCTCGCGAAGAACCGCCCTTCTCCGAAGGCGACGCGCGCGCTGTGCTCGATGCGATCGAGTTGCACGACGGCCGCCATCGCTGGAATGGCGCGGACGCCCAGCGTGCCGCGCTCCTACCGACGCTGACGCGCGTCTTTCGCGACCACCCCGACATCGCCGCGGAAGTCTTCCGCCGCATCTTCGACATGAACGAGATCCCCGCCGAGTCCGGCGCCGAGAGAGGCTTCATCGGTGAGTTGAACCGCGGCGAGCGCCGCGCGCGCCTGGAACAGTATCTGGACGCGGTGCGCAAGGGGAAGTGCCGCGACCGCACCATCCTGGTGGCGGAAGGGGATTCGTGGTTCCAGTTCCCGGGCAAGTGGATTCGATTTCTCTGGCTGCGCTGGGTTCACGTCGACGTCGTCAAGGACGTGCTCGATCAATTGATGGCGCGCGACAAGTACTGCGTGCACAGCCTCGCGGCCGGGGGCGACTGGTTGTTCGAGATGCTGCGCGTCAAGGACTACGTCGAGCCGCTCTCGCAGATCGAGCCCGATGCGTTCCTGTTGAGCGGCGGCGGCAACGACCTCTTGGGCGACGGGCGCGTGGGCAACATGACGCTGCACCAGCGGCGCCACGACACGAAGTCGGAGAAGCACAAGGAAATCCTGGACGCGCGCATCGCGGCCGTCGCGCGCCGTCGCAACGTCGTCTTCGACCGCGAGAAGTACACTCGCGGCGTCTACTTCCTGGCCAAAGAGTTCGTCAGCTTCCTCAACTTGGTGCTGGTCCAGCACGTCGTCTTTCTCTCCGACTTGCGACGATCGAAACTATCGGAGATGATGGTCGTCACCCACGGCTACGACTTCGCGATCCCCACCGAGCGCTCCACCGCGCGCCTCGTTTCGATTCGCAGGCTCGTCAATCGTGTAATGGGTTCCGGCAAGTGGCTGTGGATCCCGCTCGAGCAGAAGCGCCTCAGCGACGACGAAAAGCAGGCCGTGCTGTATGCGATGATCACCGAGTTCAACGAGCTGCTGGTATCGCTCGCCGAATCCCCCCGCTTCCCGCGCCTCTACCACGTCGACTGCCGGGGCGTCGCGCAGTCCGAGAAGGACTGGTACGACGAGATCCATCTCACCTCGCAGGCCTACCGGCGCGCCGCGTCCCTGTTCGAGACGTGCATCGCGGACGCGCTTGGGACCTCCGACAGAAAAAAGAAGATCTTCACAATTAGCGACCTGCCGGCGCCGGCGTGAGTGGTCGCGCGCAAGCGACAAGCATCTGTTGTTATCGCACGACGCGCGCGCAGCGCGGTCCAAACGAGGTTGAGCGGCGCGTGGGCTCGCCCACCGAAGCGCCGCGTGTCGACCACGCGGTGCGCGATACGGCGGGAGCCGGGGGAGAGCAGGAACGCGCGAAACGACATCGTCGCGCCGCCGACGAAGCGATCGTGCTCGTCGAGAGGTCCGACGACGACCAAGCGCATTTCGCGATCGACCACGCGCAAGTCTAGCACTCCGCTTTCTTTCGTCGCAACCGGGACTGCTGCGATTGCAGCGGTGGCGGCCGCGTAGTACTATCCGTACTCATGCACGACGCGACGACGGGAGTGAAATGAAGTCCGGGCGTATCGCGGCCGCGCTCGCGGCCGTGCTACTCTCGTGCGCGATCGAGCCCGCCCCGCCGCTTCCCCCCCACTCGTTCGCATTCGGCGTCTTCGGCGACGGGCCCTACCGCGCGTGGGAAGTGGGCCGCTTCCGCCACATGATCAAGGACGTCAATCGCACCGACCTCGAGTGGTTCCTCCACATCGGCGACCTCTTCTGGTACCCGTGCTCGAACCTCAATTACGAGCGCGCGCACGAGGCGATGAACTCGATCCAGCACCCCGTCGTGTACACGCCCGGCGACAACGAGTGGACCGATTGCCACGAGGAGATCGCCGGCAAGTTCGACCCCCTGGAGCGGCTCGCGCATCTTCGAGCGACCTTCTTCGCCCATCCGACGCGAAGCCTGGGTGCGAGCACCATGGCGCTCGAATCGCAGAGCGCGGACCCCGCGTTCGCCGAGTTCGTGGAGAACGCGCGCTGGATTCGCGGGGGCTTCGTGTTCGCGACCATCCATATGGTGGGGGCGGAGAACGCGAGCGAGCCGTTCCCCGGGCGCGGGTCCGCGCATGACGCCGAGGTCAAACGCCGCATCGCCGCGGGCCTCGCCTGGACGGAGGACGCCTTTGCGCTGGCGGATTCTCTGCATCTGAAAGGCGTCGTGATCGCCATGCACGGTTCCCCGGGCCTGCAGTACCACCCGCGACCGCGCGTCGGCTACGAAGTCTTTCTCGATCGACTGGAGGTGCAGGTCAAGGAGTTCGGCGGCCCCGTCCTCTTGATCCACGGCGATGGGCACCAATACCGAGCCGACCATCCGCTGCGCGACCGCGCCACCTACGAGCCCCTTCCCAACTTCACGCGTCTCGAGACGTTCGGGTCGCCCGATATCGCGTGGGTCCGCGTCGTGGTCGATACCGCCTCGGGGGAGTTCACGTTCGAACCGCGTGTGATGCGTCGCTGGTGGCTGTGGTGAGAAAGAAGGGTTGCAGGCCCCGCTGATCCGCGCTAACGCCGGCCTTCGCCTTCGGGCCCGCGATCGTGTATGATCGCGGGCCATGAAGATCGTCGAATGCGTCCCCAATTTCAGCGAAGGCCGCGATCGCGCGGTGATCGACGCCATCGTCGGCGCCATCACGAGCGTGGAAGGCGTCCAGGTCCTCGACGTCGACCCCGGCCGCGACACCAACCGCACCGTCGTCACCTTCGTCACTCCCGTGGAGCGCGCGGTCGAAGCCGCGTTTCGCGGGATCGCGAAGGCGGCCGAGCTCATCGACATGGCGAAGCACCGCGGCGAGCACCCGCGCATGGGGGCGACCGACGTGTGCCCGTTCGTGCCTCTCGGATCGACCACCATGGAGGAGTGCGTGACGCTCGCGCGTTCTCTCGGCGAGCGCGTCGGCAAGGATCTGGGGATTCCCGTCTATTTGTACGAGTACGCGGCGACGCACGACGACCGCAGGAACCTCGCGAGCATCCGCGAGGGAGAGTACGAGGGATTGCCGGAGAAGCTGACGCACGCGCACTGGCAGCCCGACTTCGGCCCCGCCAAATTGAACGCGCGCTCCGGCGCCACCGTGATCGGCGCCCGCAAGTTCCTGATCGCCTACAACGTCAATCTCAACACGCGCGACAAGAAGAGGGCGAGCGACATCGCGTTCGCGATCCGCGAGCAGGGGCGCAAGCGGCGCGACGAGCACGGCCGCTTCATTCGCGACATGAACGGCGACTTCGTGTACGACCCAGGGACGCTGAAAGCGTGCAAGGCCGTCGGGTGGTACATCGACGAGTACCAGCGCGCGCAAGTATCCATCAACTTGACCGACTTCGACGTCACCCCGCCGCACGTCGCCTTCGAAGAAGTGGCGCGCCAGGCGGCCGAGCGCGGATTGCGCGCGACCGGGAGCGAGCTGGTGGGCCTGGTCCCGCTGGAAGCGATGCGCCGCGCGGGCGTGTACTATCTGGAGAAGCAGGGCGCGTCGGTGGGCGCGCCCGAACCGGTGCTCGTCGAGACCGCGATCCAGTCGCTGGGGCTGCGCGAGCTGGGAGGATTCGACCCGATGCAGAAGATCATCGAGTATCGCGTGGCGAACGAATCGCCGCTGGCTTCGTCGTCGGTGCGGGAGTTCGTCGACCTGACGTCCACGGACGCCCCCGTCCCGGGCGGCGGGTCGGTGGCGGCCTTGTGTGGATCGTTGGCGGCGTCGCTCACAGCCATGGTCGCCAACTTGACGTTCGGTAAAAAGGGATACGAGTCCGTCTCTAGCGAGATGAGTACCCTTGCAGCCCAAGCACAGTCCTTGAAGGACGAGTTCTTGCGCGCCGTCGACGACGACGCGCGCGCGTTCGACGCCGTGATGGCGGCGAACCGGTTGCCCAAGACGACGCACGACGAGATCGCCCGTCGCGAGGAAGCAGTTCAAGCCGCGACCCAGCGCGCCATCGACGTGCCGCTCAGCGTCATGCACCTGTGCGAAAAAGCGCTCCCGTTGGTGGAGCGCGTCGCGGAGAAGGGCAACAAGAACTCGATCAGCGACGCGGGTGTCGCTGCACTCGTGCTGGGAGCCGCTGCCCGGGGTGCGTGGCTCAATGTCCTCATCAATCTTCCGGGTCTTTCGGATCGCGGTGAAGCGTCGCGAATCCAGAACGACGGTCTCGCGACCGTGGCGCGCGTCGCCGAAGGCGCTACACGCGCCGCGGATCGCGTCACGAAGTCTCTCGCTCCGTAGACGCGCTTTATCCACTCTCGCACTCCAGCTCGTCGCCAGGCGCGACGCCGGCGAACACATTGTCGAATGGGATGGTCGAGACGACACCGGCAACGTGGTGGGGACCGGCGTCTACTTCTATCGCCTCGACGGTGTGCCCGGCGTCGCGCCGAAGAAATGGTTTTGCTGAAGCAGGCGACGCGCAGAGCTTGATCGACGCTGCTGCTTGACCTACCATGAACATGTTTCTCGACGCGTTCCGGCCGCCCCGCGACCGTGTCGACACGCCCCATTCGAAGGACGAAGCATGCGTCCCATCGGCACCATCCTGCTCCTGCTGTGCCTGCCGACCGCGCCCCGCGCGGCGGACACCGTCCACCTCTGGAGTCTTAGTTTCCGCGCCACACCGATCGGCCAGAATCCCTCATTCGTGTTTCCGATCGGGATGGCGGTGGACCGATTGGGCAACGTGTTCATCGGCGGAGCTTTCTTTGGCTCTATGAACTTCGGTGCCGACTCGCTTCGAACGGACGACACGCCGGACGCCTTCGTCGTCTGCTTCGATTCGCTCGGTGTTCACCGCTGGAGCCGCTCCTTCGCGGCGCGTATTTCTACCGGCTCGACGGTGTGAGCGGTGTCGCACCGCGCAAGATGGTACTCATCAGGTAAGCAGGCTCTTCGAGAGTTCCACCGAAGCCCGGTTCTCGCGCGATGCGAGGGCCGGGCTTCGTCGTTCCACCTCGGACTCGAAGTAGGCGAGATAGCGGCGGTGCCCATCGGCGCGGCGCACCAACGCATCGCACGCGACGTCGTACAACATGCGCGACACCGCCTCACCCACCGGGCTGCTTCCGTCGATCACCGAAAGGGGGACGCGGACGTAGCTGGGGCGGTCGTCGTTGAGGGTCCAGTGGCGCGCCAGCGAAAAGACATCGCACGCCTTCTCGCCCGACGGAATGCCGAGGTTGCGCAACTGGAGCAAATGAATCAACTCGTGCGCGATGGTGTGATACGAGAGCCGCGACGGGTTGAGCCAGATGCGCGAACCGCCCGGCACGGCCATACCGCTGGCCGCGCGCGTCAGTCCCACCGTGATGGTCTCGCCTTCCAGTTCGGGGAAGAAACGGCGCACGTAGTTGACGCGGCGCAGGACGTCGTTGCGCAGGCGGTGCTTGCGCAGCACCGCGCTGGCGACAACGCGGGGCGCTTTCGCCTGGGGTATGGACAAGAGTTCGAGTTCGAATTGCACGGCGGCCTCGTTTCGCGCGCCACGGTAGCACGCTGGCGCGCGGACGACCAAGGAATTTGAGTTGCGGACCGTTTTGTCGCGGTCGTAGAATAAGGGCGTCATGAAAAGGATGCGAGCTTCGCTCGCCGTGCTGTGCGGAGTGCTGTGCGTCGCGGGTTTGGTGTTCGGGGTGGTGTTCACGTATGCCTCGCGCACGCTCTTCGACCCCTCGCGTTTCTCCCAGCGTACCGCCGACAGCCTCGCCGAGCCCGCCGTCGCGCGCGTCGTCGCCGGTGAAGTCACCGACCAGATCATCGCGGCTCGCCGCGACCTGACCGCGTATCGGCCCGTCATCGTGGGCACGGTGGAGTACATCGTGTCGTCCGCGCCTTTTCGCGCGCTCGTTCGACGCGCCGCGAAGAAAGCGCACGCGACGCTGATTTCGGAAACGGGCGAGAGCATCTCGCTGGCCGTCGCCGACCTGGGTGTGGTGGTGCGCAACGCGCTCGCCATGTATCCCCAGATCGCGGAGAAGATCCCCGAGAAAGCGCAACTGGTCCTGGGCTCGCCCGAGGACTGGCCCAACGGCAAGCTGCTGCATCGCGTGCTTCGCGTCGGCCACCGCCTGCGCGTGCGCTCCGTCGTTTGGCTGAGCGTCGGTTTCGCGACGGGCGTGATCGGATTGTGGCTCTCGCGCCGGCGCGACGGGTACTTGCTGCGCGTGGGCATCGGGCTAGCGATTACGGCCTTCGTGGTCGGTCTGGTCGCACGCTTCGGCGGCCACGTCATTGCGGCGCTGACCGATTCGCCGGTCGTTTCCGACCTGGTGCGCGGAATGTGGCCCGTGTTCGTCGGGCCGCTCGCGCTGCGGATGCTCATCCTCGCGGCCATCGGCCTCGTCCTGGTCGCAGGCGTAACGTCGCTCCTGCAAAAGGTCCAGTTCGGTGCGATCGGGACAGCCATCTGGCGCCGACTCACGGCGCGCCCGGAGCGCTCGCGCTGGGCGTTTCCGCGCGCGTTTCTGTTCGTCGTGGCCGGCATCCTCGTGGTCGTCTTTCCCTCGTTCGCGATCGAAGTGCTCATCGTCGTTTTGGGCGGCGTGCTCTTCTTCGTCGGGCTCCAGGAAGTATTCACGATCGCGGCGCGTTTCTATCCGCAAGCGCAGGCCGCGATCGAGGCCGCCACGGATCGGCGGCGATCCGCGTGGCCGCGGGTGGCGATCGTCGGCGGACTGGTGCTGATGCTGGCGGGAGCAGGTGCGTACTGGCTCTCGCGCGACGACGACGTCGTGTCGGCCGTGGCGGGGCCCACGTTGGACCCGTGCAATCTCCATCCCGAGCTGTGCGACCGTCCCCTGAACGAAGTCGCGTTCGCGACCACGCACAACTCGATGGCGGCCGCGGACATTTCCAATTGGATGTTTCCCAATCAAGAGCGCGGTCTGCTCGGACAGCTCGAAGACGGCGTGCGCGGCTTTCTGATCGATATTCATTTCGGCGTGCCGGTCGGGGATCGTATCCGCACCGAGCTCGAGGACGAGAAGGCGTCGATGGACAAATACACGGAGGTGCTGGGTGCGGAGGGCGTGGACGCGGCCATGCGCATCCGCAATCGGTTGGTCGGCGAGCCCAGCGGCGACCGCGAGGTCTATCTCTGCCACGGGTTCTGCGAGCTGGGCGCGGAGCGCTTCGTCGACGCGCTGGAGGGCGTGCGCGACTTCCTCATCGAGAACCCGCGCGAAGTGTTGATCTTCGTCATCCAGGACGAGGGCGTGGCACCGGCCGACGTGGCGGCGTGCTTCGAAAAGAGCGGGCTCTTGGAATTCGTGTACCAGGGCAGCGTGACGCCGCCGTGGCCCACGCTGCGCGAGATGATCGACAGCGACCAACGCGTGCTCGTTTTCGCGGAGAACGACGCGGAAGGCGTGCCCTGGTACCATCGGGTATGGGACGTATTCCAGGAGACGCCGTACCGCTTCCTGGATCCCACGCAGTTCTCGAACAAGGCGGGGCGCGGCGGCAAGGAAGGCTCGCTGCTCCTCATGAACCACTGGATCGAAACCACGCCCGCGCCCAAGCCCAGCAACGCGGAGATGGTCAACGCCTACGATTTCTTGCTCGCGCGCGCGCGGGCGTGCAAGCGCGAACGCAAGATGATGCCCACCCTGATCGCCGTCGATTTCTACGGCACCGGTGACCTGGTCCGCGTCGTCGACGCGATGAACGGGGTCGAGGAGCCGGTCCTGGCCCAGTAGCGCTGTCGTCGTCTCGAGAAAACTCGTTGCGCGCTCTTGACGACGCCGAGTCCGACGCATAGCTTGCGTGTGAGAGCCCACCTTAACGACTCCTAGCCGGCGATTCCATGAGAGGTGCGGTCATGACCTCCCGGCTAGCGTGTCTCTGCATCCTCGTTTCAAGTATCGTCCCCGGACTGTCACATGCAATATCCGTTGCGATGTCGTTGCCCGACGCGGTGACGCGGTCGGATGTCATCGTGATCGCGACGCTCGGGAGGACGACGAGTGAGACCCGTGGTGCCTACGTCTGGGAAGCGGGCCGGTTGGTAGTGGACCGGGTGTTATGCGGTTCTGCAGCGCCCGGCGACACGCTTCTCTTGCAGTGGAGCAACCTTGTCAACGTGGCGTGTGGGCGAACCGAGCACGCGGCGAAGGCGGGCCGTCGCATGATCTGGTTTCTCGAGCGGGACGGCTCCGGCGGCTACCGCGCCGATCACTCGGGGCTCGCGATGGATATCGACGCGCTCGAGTCCGTGCTCGACACAATGCGCACCTACCCGTACCAAATCGGCAGGGTGGTAACCGACCCGGGCGACGCGGTCGTGGTGAGAATCGTGTTTCGCAACTCCACCGAATCACCTCTGCAGGTGCCCGATATCCGGGCCGTCCACGACCGGGTGACCTTCGGCCCCGGCTTCGTCGTGAGGTGGGAGAGAATGCTGAACGGCGCGCAGGATCTCAGCGCGTGGGAGAGAGCGCGCTTCGCGTACGATGCATCCCTGCTCCCGCGCACGCTCGCGCCGGGAGCAGCTTACGACGTCGACATTCCGGCCAGCGACATCTTCGGGGAGTTCCCGCCCGGGACCCATCGATTCACGGTGACCGTGAACGGTCGCCGCACGCATCACGCAATCACCGTTCGCACCGCATGGATGGCTCGGCTCGAGCAGGTGCGGGGCACCCCCGCCGAGATGGAATTCTACGTGCAGACCATACGCAGCGGGGATGCAAGTACCATGACGTC